>JBJMQK010000641.1:0-6770 GCA_045802735.1 Anaeromyxobacteraceae bacterium
ACAAGGGAGTGGCTGGAAGAGAGATAGTCCTCGGCCAGAACAACTACGGCAAGTCGGAGATCCGGCTCTATCCTCGAATGCGACGCCGTCGATCGCGGTGAGGACGTCGATGCGGCATGGGCGCACGCCCATCTGGAAGACGAGGCCCGGCGTGGAAAGATCCTGCGCCGTGACCTCCGAGAGCGGGGCGCCGAAGCTCGCAAGCGCGCGTAGGACGCGCGCCGCGTTTTCGGGGGTGCTCCGGATCCAGACATCGAGGTCGCCGGTGCTGCGCGGCGCGTGGTGGTACGCCAGCGCGTAGCCCCCCACGAGCAGGTACTCAGCGCCCGCGGCGTTCAACTCGGCAAACAGATCTCTGAAGTCGTGGTTCAGCAGCATCGGGATCCCGGAAGGCGAGCTCGTCGACGACGATCTGCCACACCATCGCCAGCCGCTCCGCGGGCGGAATGGTCCGCCAGAACGCCCGATCGAAGGCGCCCTCGTCCTCGTGGAGCGCGACGAGGCGGCTCGTCCCGCGCGCCCGTTCCTCTCGGCGATTCATGGCGGCGCTCCGTCGACTCGATCCCGCAGCGTCGCTTCCGCCGCCATGAAGAGATCCGGCGCCTGGCGGCGCCTCACTCCGGGGGGAAAAACTCTCCCCCCGAGACCCCCCATCGCGCGGGTCATCGCAATCGAGCACGACCATCACACGCGGAGCATAGCGCGGCGGCGCCGCCTCGGCAGGAGTTCGCACGCGGATCACCGGGGTGCACGGCGCCCGTCCCGCTCCTCCGGCGGCCGCACCGCGCGGAACGCGGCGAAGAGCGCGAGGTCGTAGGCGATCTTGAGCCCACCCGCGACGAAGAACGGCACGCTCGCGAGCGCCGCCGAGGCATAGAGCGGGCCCGCGAGCATGGGCGCGAGCGACGCGCCGACGGTGCGCGCGATCCCGGTGACGCCCGCCGCCGCGCTGCGCTCGTCCGGCTCGACCACGGCCATCGTGAACGACTGCCGCGTCGGGACGTCCATCTGCGAGATCGAGAAGCGCAGGAAGAGGAGCGCCATCGCGAGCGGGAGCGACGGCATGAGCGGCACCAGGAACAGCAGCACGTTCGACGGCAGGTGCGTGAACACCATCGTCCGCACGAGGCCGATCCGCTCCGCCACCCACGCCGCCGAGAGCGCCGAGAGCCCCGCCACCGCGTTCGCCACGAAGAAGATCGTCCCGAGGAGCGCCGGGTCTGCCCCGAAGCGCCGGTGGAACCAGTACGCGACGAAGCTCTGCACCACGAACCCGCCGGCGAAGCTGTCCACCGCGAAGAGCGACGCGAGCCGCAGCACCGTGCGCCTCGACCCGTGGAGCCCCAGGTTCGGGCGGAGGAACGACGGCCGCTCGGCGCTGGCGGCGCGCTTCGAGGGCGGCGCCTCCGCCGCCGGGGAGAGGCGCGTGAAGAGCGCGAGCAGCACGACCCCGAGCGCCGCGTACCCGAGCACCACCGCGCGGTAGCTCGCGAGCGCGCCGAGGCCGCCGCGCTGCAGCGCCGACGCGAGGTGCCCCGCGGCGAGCGACCCGAGCGCGGTCGCGAGCGACCCCACGAGCGCGTACCAGGCGAAGGTCCGCGTGCGCCGCTCGGCCGGGATGGCTTGCGAGAGCGCCGCCTGCTCGATCGCGAGGAACGGCCCGACCTCGTTGCCGGCGGGGCTGATGACGCCCACCGTCGCCGCGAGGAGGAGCACCCAGAAGCTCCGCGTCGCGGCGAAGAGGACGCCCGCGAAGACCATGAGCGCGGCGCCGGCGACGAGCGTGCGGCGCCGCCCGGCGCGATCCGCGCGCGTCGTGAGGGCGAGCGAGATGGCCGTGTCGCCCACCAGCGTCAGGGTGAGGAGGAGCCCGATGCGCCGCTCGTCGAGCCCCGCCTCCGCGAGGTACAGCACGAGCACGACCGACAGGAAGCCGTAGGCGAAGAGCCGCGCCGCGCGCGTCGCGAAGAGCAGGCGGACGTCGGCCGAGGGCGGTGGCACCGCCCGTTTCTACCGCGGCGCGGCGCCGGGCGCGGTCATTCGATCGCGGTGGAGCGCCGCGTCCTCTTCACCATTCTCTCGGTCGTCCACCTGCGACGGCTACCCGTCCCAGCGGCCGTCGTACCCGTGGCTGCGCTCGTACCCGTAGTACTGGCAGTCACCGTCGACCGAGCCGTCGTCCGGGAAGAACACGTCGCGGTAGAGCGCGTCGAAGTGGCGCCAGCGCGGGTCGTGGTGGTCGCCGTCGCCGAGATAGGCGTGCCCCATCTCGTGGATGAGCTCCGTCATCTCCACGCAGGCGACCTGGAACTTGTAGTGATAGCTCGCCGGGTCCTTAGTGCTCACCGCGAGGACGTTCTCGACGTGATCGGTGCAGCCGACCGCCCGCCCCTCGAGGCTCCCGCAGTTGAAGGTCGTCGCCTCGAAGCGCACCTGCCACGCGCGCCAGGGGGCGAGGTCCTCGGAGCCCGACCAGTAGCGCGCCCCGAGGCGCAGCATGCGCTCGACGCGCGCCGGGAACGCCGGGTCCCGGGCGAAGGGCGCCGCCGCGGCCTCGTCGTCGAGGGCCACGCTCACGCCGTCGACGTCGAGCTGGCGCGCCGGCTGGAAGCAGCCGGTGGTGAGCACGAGCGCCGCCGCCAGCGCCGCGAGCCGGGGCGCGCATCGGGCGGAGTGGCAGCGCTGGATCCGGGGCACCATGCTGCGCGGACACAGCACCACGCATGCCAGGGGCGCGGGCGTGCCCCGCTTGCCGGTACGTGCGCTCGCGGCGGGCGCGTCGCTCGTGCGCGGGACGCGCTGCGGGACACCTGGGTGCGCGATCGCCCCCACCCCCGCGTCCGCGTGTCCCGAGCACGCACGTCACGGAGTCGTGGTGACCGTTTTTGCCACGCCCGGTGTCTACCTGAGGGAAGGCAGCGGAGGACCGAACCCATGAACGGCTGCATCACGACGCGAGACATCCTGAAGCACCCGGTCCTCATCTCCCGGCTGTTCGGCGCCCGCTGCTACCTGCGCTGCCTCTGCGCGGTGATGAGCGGCCGGAGCTGCACGTTCCTCGAGATGGTCCGCTAGAGCCGCGCTCACGCGCTCGCGCCCGCGCCCTCGCGCGAGGTCATGAGGTCCTCGAGCACCTTCTCCAGGAAAGCGAGATCCACCGGCTTCACGAGATGCTCGTCGAACCCCGCAGCGCGAGAAAGCGCGCGGTCCTTGTCCTGCCCGTATCCCGTCACCGCGACGAGCTTCACGCCCGGCCCGAGCAGGTCGCGCAGGCGCCTCGCGAGCTCGTACCCGTCCATGACAGGCAGCCCGATGTCGAGGAACGCCACCTCCGGGTGAATGCGCGCGGCGGCATCGAGCGCGCTCGGGCCGTCGTAGGCGACGAGCGCCTGGTGCCCGGACGCCCCGAGCGCCTCGACCAGGGCGTCGGCCGCGTCCTGGTTGTCGTCCACGACGAGGACCCGGTGCCCCCGCCCGGGGCGGCGGCGCAGGCGCGGCGCGACCCCGGTGGGCACGGGCGTGAGAGCCGCACCCGCGAGCGCCGGCAGGCGGATGACGAACGTGCTGCCGCGGCCGTGGCCCTCGCTCTCGGCCGCGACGCGGCCGCCGTGCATCTCGGTGAGCGTCTTCACGATGGTGAGTCCGAGGCCCAGGCCTCCCTGCGAGCGGTCGAGGGCCCGCTCGCTCTGCACGAAGAGGTCGAAGACCCGCGGCAGGAGCTCGGGCGCGATGCCGATCCCGGAGTCGCGCACCCGGACCACGGCCTCGCCGCCTTCGCGCCTCGCCGTCACGTCGATGTGGCCGCCGGGCTGCGTGTACTTCGCGGCGTTGGTGAGGAGGTTCGAGACGACCTGCGCGAGGCGGGCCGCGTCGCCGTCCACGAGGAGACCGCGCCCCGGCACGTCGACGTCGACGGTGTGGCGCTGCGCCTCGAGCAGCGGGCTCGCCATCTCGATCGCCGCCGCGACGACCTCGCCGATCTCCACCGGGTCGCGGCGCAGCTGCACCTTGCCGCGCGTGATGCGCGAGACGTCGAGGAGGTCGTCGACGAGCCGCACCACGTGCTGCACCTGCCGCTCGATGAGCGTGCGCTCCCGCTCGAGCGCGCCCGGGTCGCGCCGCCGCATGAGCTCGAGCGCGGTCAGGATGGGGGAGAGAGGGTTCCTGAGCTCGTGCCCGAGCATCGCCAGGAACTCGTCCTTCGCGCGGCTCGCCGTCTCGGCCTCCCGGCGCGCCTGCTGCTCGCGCTCGAGCAGCTCGTCGCGCTCGCGCTCGGCGCGCACGTGCTCGGTGACGTCGCGCGTGACGCCGAGGATGAGCTCGGGGTCGCCGCCCGGCCCGCGCGAGAAGATCCGGTCGCGGCTGCGCACCCAGCGCCACGAGCCGTCGGCGTGCCGCATCCGGTAGGCGTGCTCGACGAGCTCGCCGTCGGCGAGCACCGCGAAGTGGCGGTTCTCCGCCTCGAGCCGCGCGCGGTCGTCGGGGTGGACGAGGCGCGGGACGAAGCTCTCGCCGAGCGCCGCCATGTCGCGCGGCGTGTAGCCGAGGACGCGCTCCACGGCGCGGCTCACGTACACGCTCCGTCCGCGCTTCACGTCGAAGAGGTAGAGCATGTCGGGGCTCGCGTCGGCGATGCCCTCGAACAGCCGCTGGCTGCGCAGCACCTCCTCGTAGAGGCGCGTCTTCTCGATCGCGCCCGCCGCGCGCGCCGCGAGGCCCTCGACGAGGAGCCGGTCCTCGGCGTCGTACGGGTCGTGCTCGCGCCAGCGCACCACGGCGAGCGAGCCGATCACGCGCCCCTTGATCGCCATCGGCGCGACGATGAGGCTGCGCGGCGGGTGACGGTGGAGCCAGCCGCGCACCTCGGGGCGCACCATCCGCTCGAGCGCGAGGCGGTCGATCACCGGGACGAGCACCGTCTCGCCGCGCCCCACGACCTGGGCGTTCCAGCCGTCGGTGACGCGCTCGCGCTCGGAGGCGAGCGCCTTCGCGAGCGCCTCGCGCGCGTCGGGGTTCGCCGCGTGGAACGCGCGCGGCTCGAGATAGCTGCCGTCCGAGGAGACGAGCCGCACGAGGCACGCGTCGCCGGTCGCGCCGGCGACCTTGCGCGTGACCACGTCGAGGACGGCGTTGAGCGAGAGCTCCGGCCCGCTGAACGCCTCCGCGGCGTCGGCCAGGATCTTGAGGCGGCGGCGCGCGTGCTGCTCCGCGTCGAGCAGGCGCGCGCGGTCGAGCGCCTGCGAGCACTGCGAGGCGAGCGCGAGCGCGAACGACCGCTGCGGGCCGCTGACGGGCCCCCACGCGGCCAGGCGGATGGTGAGACAGCCCACCGCGCGGTCCCCCACGAGGAGCGGCAGCGCGATGCGCGAACCGGGCGTCGCGCGCAGGTGGGCGGCGAAGTCGCCGAAGCGCCCGTCGACGTCGTCGAGGCGCTCGAGGAACGACGCGCTCGCGCTGCGGACGGCCGCCGCGGACGGGCTCGGGTGGCCGCGCGGCACCCGCGCGTAGGCGCGCCGCTCCTCGGCGGGGAGGCCGGCCGATGCCACCATCTCGAGCTGCTCGCCGTCGCGAGTGACGACGTACAGCCAGCCCGCCACCGCAGCGAGGGACTTCACGCCCACCGCCACCGCCACCTCGCCGACCTCGCGCGCGGTGCGCGCGCGGGAGAAGGCGCTCGTCACCTCGAGCAACTCCTCGATCCAGGTGGCGGACAGCTCGGACATGAGACCCCGCGTGGGAGGTGGTGAGGGCGCGCGCTCCGGTGGGGCGCCGTACAGTTAGGCACCGTCGCCGGATCCGGCACCCCTCGCATAGGGGGCCGGCGCTCGCTTACCTCCTCGCTTTCCGGGTCGTGGCGGGGACGCACGCACGGTGCGTCCCCCGACGCGGCGTGTCCCTCCCGGCGGGCGCCGGGGTCCATAGGTTTGGACGGCGAGGGACCTCTCGTCCGCCTGGTTGCCGGGCGGCCGGGCGCGCACGCAGTTGAGGTGGCAGTGGAGAGGGACCACGATGTCGCGGTGCGGCGCCGGGCCGACGGCATTCCGCAGATCATCCCGGCGCGCGCCCGGCGGCGATCCGGGCGAGAGCCGTACGTCTGGACGCTCGCGCTCCTGCTCGGCGCGGTCGCGCTGTACGCGACGGCGCTCGTCTCGGCCGCCTTCGTGCTGCTGCTCGGCGCGGCGTGTACGGTCTTCGAGATTCATCATGCGCGGAGGCGGCGCGGGACCCGCGGCGAGGGCGAGGCGGCGGTGTGCGCGCTCTCCCGGACCGGCACGCGCCACTGACCGGTTCCGGACACACCGTCCGTTGACGGCACCCGCGCTTTCCGTTCAGATCGCGCGCCCCCATGATCGCCCTCTCCGCCGCGCTCCTCCTCGCGACCGCGCCCGCTGCGCTGCCGGCGCCGCCGGAGAAGGTCGTGTTCAAGAACAAGAAGGGCGACGTCACGCTCGACCACACTGCGCACCTCTCGCGGCGCGCGCGCTGCGCGACGTGCCACGGGCCCGGCGTGGTCGCGAAGATCGAGGGGTTCGAGATGCAGCGCGCGCACCTCGTCTGCGTCGGGTGTCACCGCGACAACGCGCGCGGACCGATCCTGTGCAAGGACTGCCACGGCGGCGGGCCCGCTGCGGTGCCGGCGAGCGACGACGCGCCGGAGTCCTGAGCGGAGCGCAGCGAGTCGAGGGACCTGTCACTGTCCCGGCGCCGCCGCGGGAGGCGGCACCGGCGGGAGGCCCTCACCAGGTGGAGGCGGCGGAGCGCCGTCGTTC
>JBJMQK010000657.1:0-7823 GCA_045802735.1 Anaeromyxobacteraceae bacterium
CGGCAGCGCGAAGGTCAGCTCGCCGCCGCTCGCGCGGACGGGGACGGTGAATCCCATCATGTCGGCGGTGTAGCCCGGGCCGGTGCGCGCGATGAGCAGCGGGCCGCGCGCGTCGGGCCCGAACCTCCGCTTCGCCTTCCACAGCCCCACGAGGTCGACCGAGTCCGCGGTCTGCGCCGGCAGCTCGACGGCGGACGCCGCGCAGGCCGCGAGGAGCGCGGCGGCGCAGGTGAGGCATCTCGGCATCGGCTCTCCCGATGCCGCTGCTTACCGTGTGTGAACGGGCGAGGCCCCTCCCACGAGGGTGACCTCACGCCGCCGGCCCGGAGTCAGGGCTGCCAGACCTCGAGCTTCACGTCGTCGTACAGCACCTCGCCGGCGTAGAAGTTCTCGTGGGGGTCGCCGAACATCAAAAAATCCGGCCAGGTCGCGCCGGCGGGCCACGCCGCCGCGCCCGCGTCCTCGGCCGTGAGGCCGGGCAGCGGGTTCGGGTCCACGCAGTGCGACGCGTCCTCGGCCGCGGTGCGGTTGTAGTGCCACACGCAGGCCGCCGCGGCGTCGATCGTCGCGCGGTAGGTCGTCTGCCCGCCGTACCGGAACCGCCCGGAGACCTGGAGCGTGTAGCTCGTGCCGCTGCGCTCGATCGAGACGTCGTACCACTCCCCGTCGACGTAGGCGTCCGGGGCGGCGATCGTCCCGGACGGCTGCCACGCCCCGCCCGCGTACGGGATGAACGGCGCGCCGGCGTCGCCCGTGCGCGGCCCGCGCCCGTCGATGGCGAGCATCGTCACCGGGTGCTCGCCCGAGGAGACGAGGCGCTGCCCGTCCCAGATCTGCGTCCACACCGGGAAGTTGTTGTCGGAGTCGATCACGATCTTCCGGTGGTGGTGGATCCAGGTGTTGTTGTGCGGGCCGGGCTTCGCGTCGAGGATCGCCATCCAGTAGAAGCCGTTCTGGCTGTTCGCCGCCGCGTCGGTGCGCCACGGGCCGGCGCCGAGGTTCTCGGCGGCGTAGCCGTTCAGCGTCGAGGTGCCGTCGCCGAACTTGGCGAACCCGACGCGCAGGGAGGCGCGGTAGCGCGCGGGGAGCGGCTCCGTCGTGCGCAGGACCGTCGCATCCGTGTGCGCGGGCGAGCGCAGGCGCAGCACCTTGTTCGCGGGGTTCGCCGGGTCCGGCACGACCGAGAGGAGCGTGCCGAAGGAGGTCGCGGCGTCGCGCGTGTACGAGTCGGCGGTCAGCCACCCGCCCGCGCCGAGCGCCTTCGACAGGCGGAAGGCCGCGGGAGGCGCCGCGGTGCCGCGGCGGACGAAGTAGGCGCCCTGGTCGCCGTAGGGACCGTCCTCGGCGCGCGGCTCGCGGTCGGCCTCCCAGGCCGCGCTGCCGAGGTCGAGCTGCTCGAAATCCTCGTGCGCGACCGTCACCCAGCCCGGCCCGCTCGCCCCGGGGGCGGCCGGGCTGGCGGGCGTCACAGGGACAACCGTACCGCCGGGCGTCCCGCCAGGCGCGCCGGTGGAGGCGGGCCCGTTCGCACCGCCACACGCCGCGAGGGCGGCGACCCAGGCGAGGGCACAGGCGTGTCGCGTCGGCTTGGTGAGCATGAGGTCCGGAACAGGCGCCGGGCGGGCGGTATGCCGGCCCTCGCGTCCGCCGACCCGGATCGCTCCGTCTTCACGATCGAACGCGCGCGGCGGCGCGGATCCGCGGCGTCCGCGCGGGCGAGCGGCGCGCAGGGCCCGCGACCTCGCGCGTCATCTCGATCATCGTCCGGCGGAAGCCGAGCGAGCGGAAGAGACGCTGCGCGGTGCGGTTCTTCGCGGCGGCCTCGAGCACGATCCGCGGCGCTCCCTTCGAGGCCAGCGCGTCGGCGAGCGCCTCGACGAGGCGCCGGCCGACGCCGCCGCAGCGAGCCGTCGGCTCGACGATGAGATCCACCGCGAACCCGCAGCGGTCGCGCAGCGCGTTCCAGTCGCGGGGCTGGATGCGCCCGTAGGCGTAGCCCACGACGCGGCCGCCGCCGCGGCCGCGCCGCACCGCCGCGAGCACGACGGCGGACGGGTTCCCGAGCTCCTTCCCGAGCCACCACGCGTAGCCCTCCTCCATGGGCTCCTCGAGGAAGAAGCGCGCCGGGTCCATGCGGTGGTGGTCGCGCGCGAGCGCCGCGCCAAGGCGCGCCAGCGCGGGGAGGTCCGTGGAGCGGGCGGGGCGGATCTCGACGTCGCTGTCGGCCATCCGCCTCTGGTTAGCGCGAGAGCAGCCGCGCCGCGACCCGGGCGAAGGCGCGCTCGCGCCGGACGACGCGGCGATGGCCGGAGCAGGCGGCGGGGAGCGGGCGCTCGGGGCAGGCGGTGCAGGGGCCGCGGTCGGGGCCGCGGCGGCGGTAGCGGAGGGTGGCGAGCGCTCCGGCGGAGAGCGCGGCGACCGCGGCGAGGAGTGATGCGGCGTCGTGGGCGCGCAGCGCGTGCGCGGCCGTGAACGCGACGAGCGCGGCGGGGAAGGCGCGCGTCAGGAGCTTCGAGCGCGGCCGCCCGCCGCGCGGCCGGACGGCGACGACGGCGGACGCGACCGCGATCGAAGCGAGGACCGCGAGCGCCGCGAGCGGGAGCCGGGCCGCCGCGAAGAGCCCCGCTGCAGCGCCCGCGACGATGCCGGCGGCGGCGAGCGCGCACCCGCGGCAGAGGACGGTGCGGCGCGGCAGGCGCAGCACCTCACCCGCATACGCTTCGCAGAGCGGGTGGTGCGCGAAGCGGTGGAAGCGGTGCGCCTGCCGCGCGAGGCGATCGAGCCGGCGCGCCAGCGCGGGAGGAATGCGGCTCACGGGCCGCGCCCCGTCCACGCTGCGCCGCGCATGGCCCCGCGCCGCGGCGCTAGAACATCACGGCCGCGTGGCAGGCGTCGCAGAGCCGCTTCCCCGGCTTCCCGTCCACCCGCGCCGCGAGGTGCCACGGCAGCGGCGACCTGGAGTCGTGGCAGGTGAGGCAGGTGATCTTCCCGCCCGGGAGGACGACGTTCCCGGGGCGGCTCTCGGGGTTCGCGCGCAGGCGGTTCGGCCCCGAGCCGCCGGCCCGGTACCTGATCTCGACGGGGTGCGCGCCGCGCCGGCCGCCAAAGGAGCCGCGCAGGCCATCGTGGCAGCTCATGCACGCCGCCGACGGCGTCGTGCGGTTCGCGCCCCGCTGCAGCAGGCACGCGGCCGCTCCCGGGCCTGCCCGTGCAGCCTCGATCGCCGACACCCAGGTCGGCGCCAGCGCAACGAGTGTAGCGGAGAGAGTCCAGCCCAAAGCCCGGTTCATGCTCGCCTCCAGCACCATGGCGAGCAAGAGACGAGCCACGTCCCGCGACGCGAAATGCCGCGAATACGGCGTCCGGCAGACGGGTTGCCGGAACGGCATGGGTCACCCGGGACGCACCCGGTGATCGAGGGGCTGTGAAGGCGTGCGTCGAGTGAGGGGCGCTGGCCCGGTCTGCACAGGAGGCGCCGTCGATCACTTGCGAGGGCGCAGGACCACGGCCGTCCCGTAGGCGACGATCTCGTTCGTGTTCTGCATCAATTCGGACGAGTCGAAGCGCATGCCCAGGATGCCGTTCGCGCCCATCCGCCGCGCCTGCTCCTCGAGGCGGTTCATCGCCTCGTTACGGCTGTCGTTCGCGAGCTCGGTGAACATCGTGATCTCGCCGCCGAACAGCGTCTGGCAGCCGGCGCAGGTCGTGCCGACGACGCTGCGGCTCCGGACCGTGATGCCCCAGCACGGCCCGACGACGCGTTCCACCTCGTACCCGGGCGGCGGCTCGAACGTCGTCTGGATCGGGATCTCGTGGCGCTGGACGCCTTGCATGCGCGACCTCCGGCCGCGACGCTAGCGCGTCGTCGCGCCGCCGGCCAGCGGCTTCGCGAGGATCGGCGCGAGCACGGTGCGGAGCTGTCGGTGCAGGGCCGGCCCCGCCGCGACGAGGCCCATCGGCTGGAGCAGCTCGGCGCGGTCGAAGCGCATCGCGCTGCCGTCGAGGAGCGTCACGCGCCCGCCGCCCGCGAGCACGAGCGCCACGCCGGCGCAGATGTCCCAGTCGCGCCGGGCGTGGGTGGAGAACGTGCCGTCGTCGAGGCCGGCGCCGACGCGCGCGAGCTTGTACGCCGCGCTCGAGACGGGCCCCACCGGGAACGGGAGCCGCCGGCCGAGATCGCCGTCGCGCCACTCGCTCCGCGAGACGGTGAGCCGCGCCCCCTGCACCGCCGGCGCCGCGGAGACGCGCGCCGGAGCGCCGTTCAGCGAGACGCCGGCGCCGATCGCGCCCACGATGAGCTCGCCGCGGGCGGGCGCGCACACCGCGCCGAGCACCGCCTCGCCGCCCACCGCGAGGCCGATCGAGACGGAGAACTCGTCGCCGCCGCTCGCGTAGTCGCGGGTCGCGTCGATGGGGTCGACGATCCAGGCGCGGCCGCCCTCGGCGAGGCGATCGCCGCCCGTGGGCGCCTCCTCGCTCACGAGCGCGTCGTCGGGGAAGGCCTCGACGAGCCCGGCGCGGATGAGGCGGTCGGACTCGAGGTCCGCGGCGGTGACGATCTCGCCGTCGTGCTTGTGGCTCACCTCCGCCACGCCGCGCAGCCGCATGAGGAGGTCGCCGGCCTCGCGCGCCAGGCGCGACGCCACCGCGAGCTCGCGGGTCAGGTTCACGATGCGGGTCCTGCGAGCCGGAGATCCACCGTTACCTTCTTACTCGGGCGCGCGCGGTCGCGCCGGAGAACCCCGATGCGCATCGCCCTCGCCGGCGACCACGCCGGCTTCGCCCTCAAGCAGAAGGTGCGCGCGCACCTCGCGGCGCGCGGCGTGGAGGTGGACGACCTCGGCGCGGAGGACGACGCGCCGAGCGACTACCCCGACTTCGCCGAGGCGGTGGGCGAGGCGGTCCGGACCGGCCGCGCGGCGCGCGGCATCGTGGTGTGCGGCAGCGGAGTGGGCGTCGTCGCCGCCGCGAACAAGATCCCCGGCGTGCGGGCGGGCCTCTGCCACGACCACTACTCGGCGCATCAGGGCGTGGAGCACGACGACATGAACGTGCTCGCGCTCGGCGCGCGCGTCGTCGGCGAGGCGCTGGCGCTCGAGCTCGTCGACGCGTTTCTCGGCGCCCGCTACGGGGGCGAGGAGCGGCACGCGCGGCGCCTCGCCAAGGTGAACGCGATCGAGGCGAGGTGGCTCAAGACGTGACGGGCGGGGGTGCGCGGTGTCGCCGCGCGTGGGTGCAGGTGGGTTCGCGGGCTGCCGCGCGAACGCGGTGCTGCAGGGCGCCGCAGGATCGGCCAGGATGGCGGGATCGCAGCCGCAGCCCGCGCTCCGGGAGGACGACCATGGCCACCGCCGTCAAGCACGATGAGCGCCGCGACTTCTCGCGCATCGCGCTCCACCGCCCCGCCGCGCTCGACCTCCGCGGCGCCCTCGTGCACTGCGACCTCCTCGACATCTCGCTGCGCGGCGCGCTCGTGCGCGTCCCGGGCGCATTCAAGGGCGCCGCCGGCGATCCCTGCGGCTTCGCGGTGGCGCTCGACTCGGGCGAGACGGTGATCCGCATGCGCGGCGTGCTCGCGCACCGGGCGGGCGACACCGCCGGGATCCGCTGCGACGAGATCGACCTCGAGAGCGCGAGCCAGCTGCGCCGCCTCCTCGAGCTGAACCTCGGCGACGACCGGTTGCTGCACCGCGAGCTCGTGGCGCTGGTCGCGAGGTAGGCGGGGCGCCCTCCGACTCCATTTCCGTTCGCCCCTGAGCGTAGCCCCGCGAAGCGGGGCGGAGTCGAAGGGCGCGGACGCGCTGGTCGGCACCCGGCGTGGCAGCCCCCCGCGCGCGTCGCTATGACGCCCGCGGTGCCGCCTTCCGACGAGGTCCTCTCCTTTCACGATGTGTCGAAGACGTACGCCCTCCCGGGCGGCGCGACGCACGAGGCGCTGCGGGGCGTGAGCCTCGCCGTCCGCGGCGCGCGGGCCCTCGCGCTCATCGGGCGGAGCGGGTCGGGGAAGTCCACCCTGCTCCACCTCGCCGCCGGCATCGACGCGCCGACGCGCGGCGAGGTGCGGCTCCTCGGGCGTTCGCTCGCGGCGCTCTCCGACCGGGAGCGGACCCTCGCGCGGCGCGACGGCGTCGGCCTCGTGTTCCAGTTCTTCCACCTGCTTCCGCACCTCTCGGTGAGGGACAACGTCCTCGTGCCCGCGCTCATCGCCGGCGGCGATGGGGCGGCGCTGCGGGCGCGCGCGGCCGACCTGCTCGGGCGCGTCGGGCTCGGCGACCGGCTGGCGCAGACCGTGAACCTCCTGTCCGGCGGCGAGATGCAGCGCGTCGCCCTGTGCCGAGCGCTCCTGCGCCGCCCGCGACTCCTCCTCGCCGACGAGCCCACCGGCAACCTCGACGAGGCGACCGGGCAGATCGTCATGGACCTCCTGTTGCGCCTCGCCCGCGACGAGGGCAGCGCGCTCGTCTACGTGACGCACAGCCGCGAGCTCGCCGCGCTCGCCGACGAGGTCCGGGAGCTGCACAGCGGCGTCCTGGGCGCGCCGCGGTGATGGCCGTGCTCGATTGCGATGACGCTCGCGGTGGAAGTGACGCTGCGGATCGATTCGACTGGGCGCCGCCATGACGCGATATTTCTGGCGCGCGCTCGGCGCGCAGCTCCGCGGCGGTCGCGCGCTCTTCGCGCTCGCGGTGGCGGGCGTCGCGCTCGGCGTCGGCGCCGTCCTCTCGATCCAGATCCTGAACGGCAGCGCGCTCGGCGCGTTCGGCGGCGGCGTGCGCGCGATCTCCGGCGACGCGCAGCTCTCGATCGTGGGGCGCGGCCCGGCGCTGCCGGACGACCTCGTCGTGGAGGTGCTCGGCGAGGAGGGCGTGCGCGCCGCGGTGCCGATCTACCGCGTGCAGGTGGCGCTCGACGGGGAGCGCGCCGGCACCCTCGACGTCGTGGGGACGGACCTCTTCGCGCCGGTGAGGTCGTCCTGGGGCGTCGACCGCGCGAGCCTCGGCGACGTGCTCGGGGTCCGCGGCTGGGTCGCCGTGGCGCCCGAGCTCGCGCGCGAGAAGGGCTGGGCCGCGGGGACGCGCGTCCGCGGGTCGAGCGGCTCCCGCCGCGTCGAGCTCGTCGTCGGGGCCCTCGTGGACTTCCGCCGGCGCGCGCCCCTCGCGCCGCGCCGCCTCGCGGTGATGGACATCGCCCAGGCGCAGGCGCTCCTGGGGGAGGCCGGGCGGGTGCAGCAGATCGACGTCCTCGCGCGGGAGGGCGCGGACGTCGCGGCGCTGGCGCGGCGGCTCGAGGCGCGGCTCGGTGCGCGCGCGCGCGTCCTCACGCCGGAGGCGCGCGTCGCCGAGGCGGGCGCGCTCCTCGACGCCTTCCGGCTGAACCTCACCGCGCTGTCGCTCGTGAGCCTCCTCGTCGGCGGCTTCCTCGTGTACGCGAGCACGCAGGCGGCGCTGGCGCGGCGCCGCGAGGAGCTGGGCGTGCTGCGCTGCCTCGGCGCGACGCGCGCGCAGGTGCTCGCGCTCGTCGTCGGCGACGCGCTCCTCCTCGGCGCGCTCGGCACCGCGCTCGGCGTGCCGCTCGGCTGGCTCGCGGCGCGCGCGAACGTCGCGGCGGTGAGCGCGACGCTCCAGAACCTGTACCTCCTCGAGGCAGTCGAGCAGGTGACGCTCTCGCCCGCGCTCGCGCTGCTCGGCGTCGGGCTCGGGCTGGCCGGCGCGCTCGCCGGCGCGGCGCTGCCGGCGCTCGACGCCTCGCGCGAGGACCCGCGCGCGCTCCTCGGCGGCAGGGCCGAGGGCGCTCCGGCTGGGCGCGCGGCGGCGCGCGTCGCG
>JBJMQK010000124.1:0-3093 GCA_045802735.1 Anaeromyxobacteraceae bacterium
ACGACGACAAGAACAACATCGCGCGACGCTTCGTGAACATGGGGAAGCTCGAGGCCGAGGACGGAGACTGCGCGAAGGCGGTCGAGTCGTTCCGGAAGGCGCTCGAGATCGCACCCGCGAACGAGGCGGCGCGCGCCGGGATGGCGAAGTGCGCGGCGCGAGGCTCCGCGCCCAGGGCCGCGGCGCCCTAGGACCCGGGTGGACGCGGGTGCGTCGGTATCCCACCGGTCGCGGACGACCCACCGCGCCCGGGTCGCCGCCCATGCTACGCTTGCGAAGCATCAAGGAAAGTCGCGCCGTTGTGACTTTAGATGGGTCCGCGCTCCCACGGCCATCGTCACCCTACCGGGACACGCGCGGTTTCGGAGCTCACTTCATGAGATCGAAGTTCAGGCAGTCGGTCGCCCTCGCCCTGGCGCGCGCTGCTCCCGCCGCGGCGCCGCGCCAGTACACGTACCCGACGAGCCTCAAGATCGACAACAAGCCGCTCGCCAATACCGAGAAGGCGGCCGTCGTCCACGCGCCGTACGGCGCGGGCGACTGCACGATCTGCCACCAGAACGCCGATCCGAAGAACCCGGGCCCGGTGCTCAAGCCCGGCGCCTCGCTCTGCTACGACTGCCACGCCGAGTTCGAGGAGATCATGCAGCGGCGGTACAAGCACCCGCCGGCGCAGGAGGCCTGCACCACCTGCCACAACCCGCACGACTCCAAGGAGCGAAAGCTCCTGCACATGGAGACGGCCTCGCAGTGCATGTCGTGCCACAAGAACATCAAGCAGATCGTGGACACCGCGAAGGTGAAGCACGGGGCGCTCGCGACGGGCCAGAAGTGCGCGAACTGCCACAACCCGCACGGCGCCAACATCGAGAAGCTGCTCATCCAGCTGCCGTTCGATCAGTGCGTGACCTGCCACGGGACCGACGACATCAAGGACTGGAACGGCGTCCAGCTCACGAACTTCAAGAAGTGGCTCGACGACAACAAGGTCTGGCACGCGCCGGTCGAGGCGAAGGACTGCTCCGCCTGCCACAAGACCCACGGCGGCGACAACTTCCGCCTGCTCGTCGCGGAGTACCCGGCCAAGTTCTACTCGCCGTACGACCCGAAGAACTACTCGCTCTGCTACGGCTGCCACAACGACGCGGTGGTGAAGGAGCCGGAGACCACCACGCTCACGAACTTCCGCGACGGCTCGAAGAACCTCCACTTCGTCCACGTGAACAAGGCCGATCGCGGCCGCACCTGCCGCGCCTGCCACGAGGTGCACGCGTCGAAGCAGGACCACCACATCCGCGACGGCGTGCCCTACGGCCCGAAGGGCTGGGTGCTCAAGATCAACTACACGAAGACGCCCACCGGCGGGCAGTGCGCGAAGACCTGCCACGAGACGAAGACGTACGTGAACAAGACGCTCTCCACCAACGCCGCACCCAACGCGAAGAAGAAGTAGGCGAGGAGCGGCCCATGACCACGCCCCGTCGCCTGGCGCTCTCCGCGCTCTGCGTCCTCCTGTCCGCGGCGGTGTGGCCGCTCGCGAGCCGCGCCTTCGCGAACGCGCAGATCGGCGATCCGGTCGAGAACGCCGAGCTGCCGACCCTCGACGGCGGCAAGGCGCAGCTCCTCTCGAAGAAGGCGCTCGCGAACGTCTTCGTCTTCTTCCGGCCGGGGCAGGATCACTCGCTCACCACCCTCAAGTGGATGGCCGAGTGCGAGCGCGAGTTCGCCGGCAAGCCGGTGCACTGGGCCGCGGTGGTGTCGTCCACCTGGGAGGCCGAGGACGTGCGCGCCTTCGTGCGCGAGGCGGGCGTGAAGATGCCCGTGCTCGTGGACGAGGGCGACAAGCTCTACGGGGCGCTCGGCGTGCGGCTCCACCCGGTGATCGGCGTCACCGACGACCAGTTCGCGCTCTTCGCCTTCGAGCCCTTCCACAAGATCAACTACTGCGACCGCGTCCGCGGCAAGATCCGCTACCTCCTCCACGAGATCGACCTCGCCGAGCTGGACCTCGCCGACAACCCGGCGCGCGCGCTCTTCCCGAACGAGATCAAGGGCGCGGTGACGAAGCGCCACGTGCGCATGGGCGAGGCGCTCCTGCGCACGAAGCAGTACGGCAAGGCGCTCGACGAGGCGAAGCAGATCCTCGAGAAGGAGCCGGCCTACGCCCCGGCGCACGTCCTCCTCGGCCAGGCGCTGGCGGCGCAGGGGCACTGCGACGACGCGGCGCGGGCCTACGACGCGGCGCTGAAGCTCGACCCGCAGAACGCCGCCGCCGCGGCCGGCAAGCGGGCCTGCGCCGCGCGGTAGCCCCAAGGCAGGAGACGACCATGCTCCCGGTGCGCACGCTCACCCTCGCCGCGGCCCTCGCGCTCGCCGCGACGCCCGCCGCCGCCGACGCCCGCATCCAGCCCGGCGCGACGCTCGACAACATCGAGCTGCCGACGCGCGCCGGCGGACAGGCGAAGCTCCTCGGGGCGGAGCTCGCGAACGTCGTCCTCTTCTGGCGCCCTGGCAGCCCCAACTCCACGGACACGCTGAAGCAGATGGCGGCGTGCGAGAAGGTGTTCGCCGGGAAGTCCGTCCACATGGTGACGGTCGTGTCCGGCTCGTGGGCGACCGAGGACCTCGAGGCCGCGGTGAAGGAGGCGGGGATCCACGTCCCGGTGCTCCTCGACCCCGCCGACGCGCTGTACGGCAGGCTCCAGATCCGCCAGCACCCGCTCGTGCTCGTCGCGGACGCCGAGGGCACCGTGACGCTGTCGCAGCCCTACGTGCGCGTCCGCTACTGCGAGATCGTCTGGGCGCACGTCCGCTACCTCCTCGGCGAGCTCGACGAGGCCGCGCTCGAGAAGGCGCTGCACCCGGCGCGCGCCGACTTCCCGAGCGACGACAAGGCGAACGTCGCGAAGCGCTACGTCACGATGGGCCAGCGCGAGGCCGCGATGGGCAAGTGCGATCGCGCGCAGCGGTCCTTTGCGAAGGCGCTCGAGCTGCACCCGGGCGACGCCGACGCGCTCGCCGGGAAGAAGGCGTGCGACGCGACGGACGCGAGCGCGAAGAAGTAGTCGGCGCGCCGCCGCCGCGGCGTCGCAC
>JBJMQK010000299.1:0-2567 GCA_045802735.1 Anaeromyxobacteraceae bacterium
CCTCCGCCAGCGCCGAGGCGAGGGAGCCCACCTTGGCGGCCGCGGCGCTCTCCGGGGCCCCCTCATCGCAGCGGCCCTCGATGAAGAGCCGCAGCGCGCCCCCGAAGAGCGCGAGGTGGACCGCGTCGCCGAGCGCCGCCGCGGTGAGCGCGAGCGACACCGCGAGCTGGCGCGCCGCCCACGCCTCACCGTGCGCGAAGATGACGACCGGCCTCTCCATGGGCGCCCCGCTCCTGCGGCGCGACGCCGCAGCCCGGGCACCGGGCCGGCAGGCGTGCGCGCGCGTGATGGTGTAGCCTGCGTCCCCTCGCGGGCCGCAGCTCGTTCGAGTGTACCCCCGCGGGAAGCGCGCGTCCGCGCTGGACGCGCCGTAGTGTTCCCGGACCACGTAGGGCAGAGGAGACGTGATGTCGACGAAGACGACGAGCATTGCGCCGGCGACGGGCCGGCTGGCGGTGTTGATGCCGGGCCTCGGGGCGGTCGCCACGACGCTCATCGCAGGCGTCGAGGCGGTGCGGCGCGGGCTCGCGAAGCCCATCGGGTCGGTGACCCAGCTCGGCCGCGTCCGCCTCGGGAAGCGCACCGACGCGCGCTCGCCGCTCGTGAAGGAGCTCGTGCCCATCGCGCCGCTCGAGAGCCTCCGCTTCGGCGGGTGGGACGTGTTCCCGGACTCGGCCTACGACTCGGCGGCCCACGCGAAGGTGCTCGAGCCCGACCTCGTGGAGGCGCTCAAGGAGCCGCTCTCGGCCATCAAGCCGATGGAGGCGGTCTTCTCGCCCGAGTACGTGAAGCGCCTGAACGGCACGCACGTGAAGAAGGCGAAGTCGAAGCTCGAGCTGGGCGAGGCGCTGCGCGCCGACATCCGGCGCTTCATGAAGGACGAGGGCTGCGACCGCGCCGTCATGCTGTGGTGCGCCTCGACGGAGATCTTCATCGAGCCCTCCGCGGTGCACGGCGACCTCGCCACGTTCGAGAAGGGGCTCGCGGACAGCGACCCGGCCATCGCGCCGTCGATGATCTACGCCTGGGCGGCGCTGAAGGAGGGCGTCCCGTTCGCGAACGGCGCGCCGAACCTCACCGTCGACATCCCGGCGCTGCTCGAGCTGGCGAAGAAGGAGGGCGTGCCGCTCGCGGGCAAGGACTTCAAGACCGGCCAGACGCTCATGAAGACCACCATCGCGCCGATGCTGAAGGCGCGCGCGCTCGGCCTGCAGGGCTGGTTCTCGACGAACATCCTCGGGAACCGCGACGGCGAGGTGCTCGAGGACCCGGGCAGCTTCCGGACGAAGGAGGTCTCGAAGCTCTCGGTGCTGGAGCACATCCTCCAGCCGAAGCTCTACCCCGACCTGTACGGCCACTTCGACCACCAGGTGAAGATCAATTACTACCCGCCCCGCGGCGACAACAAGGAAGGGTGGGACGCGATCGACATCGTGGGGTGGCTCGGCTACCCGATGCAGATCAAGGTGAACTTCCTCTGCCGCGACTCGATCCTCGCGGCGCCGGTCGCGCTCGACATCGCGCTCTTCCTCGATCTCGCCGCCCGCGCCGGGATGAAGGGCATCCAGGAGTGGATGTCGTTCTTCTTCAAGAGCCCGATGCACGCCGAGGGGCTCTACCCGGAGCACGACCTCTTCATCCAGCAGGTGAAGCTCAAGAACACGCTCCGTCACCTGGCCGGCGAGGAGCTCATCACGCACCTCGGCCTCGAGTACTACGAGTAGAACGAAAGCCCCGCGCGGGCCGCGCCGGCGCCATTGCGCGCCCCCGGCGCGGCCCGTTAAGCGGGGTGACGCGCAGCAGCAGCGCGTTCACTTTTCGTTCACACGGGTGGGAGGTTTTCGATGCCCTACATCGTCGCGGCGCCGTGCATCAAGTGCAAGTACACCGACTGCGTGGAGGTGTGCCCCGTCGACTGCTTCTACGAGGGCCCGAACTTCCTCGTCATCCACCCCGACGAGTGCATCGACTGCGGCGCCTGCGAGCCCGCGTGCCCGACGAAGGCGATCTTCCCGGAGGAGAGCGTCCCCGAGCGCTGGAAGGAGTACGTCGCGCTCAACGCCGAGCTCGCGACGAAGTGGCCGAACATCACCGAGAAGAAGGACGCGCTGCCGGAAGCGGATGCCTTCAAGGACGGGGAAGAGAAGCGAAAGGACCTCGACCTCGGCTGATCTGGCGCTCGGTGCTTGCGTGCCGTCCGGGCCTTTGCTAGATACGCGCTCCCGCACCGCGGGAACGCCCAGGTGGTGGAACTGGTAGACACACCATCTTGAGGGGGTGGCGCCGTAAGGCGTGCGAGTTCGAATCTCGCCCTGGGCACTCGAAGGGACTCGGCGAACGCCGGGTCCCTTTTTCTTTGCGCAACGGGTCCCTTTTTCTCGGGCAACGCCCTCGCGGCCGTTCCAGCGGTCGGAAAACGCCGAGAGCCCGGCCGAAGGGCCGGGCTCCCAGGAGCCTTCGATTTTACGCTCGCCTACTTCGCCGGCGCGGGCGCCGCGGGAGCGGGCGTGCTCGGCTGCTGCTGCGCGCCGACCGGGGCAGCGGGCGCCGAGGACGCCGGGGCCGAG
>JBJMQK010000261.1:0-4268 GCA_045802735.1 Anaeromyxobacteraceae bacterium
CGGCGCGCGCGCGCGAACACCCGGGGTTGCGGGGCGCGCGCGCCGCGGCGCGCCCGACCCGAGGGTGGTCTGCGCCCCATCCATTCGGCGGACGCGGCGCGAAGGAGTGTGCGCACCGGTGCGACGTGTGGGATGGTCTCCCGTCATGGCGGATCGGGACGAGCACCGGCGCCGGCGGCGCCGCAGGGCCGCGCGCGTGCTCGGTGGGATCGCGGTGGCGGTCGCCGTCGTTGCCCTCGGGGCGGCGGGGTACGCGTATCTCCGGTTGCGCGCGAGCCGTCCGCTCCTCGATGGCACCGCGCCGGTCGCGGGGCTCTCCGGCTCCGTCTCCGTGGAGCGCGACGCGCTCGGCGTCCCCACGGTGCGGGGAGCGAGCCGGCTCGACGTCGCGCGCGCGACCGGCTTCGTGCACGCGCAGGACCGCTTCTTCCAGATGGACCTCCTGCGGCGCCGCGCGGCGGGGGAGCTCGCCGAGCTGTTCGGTCCGCTCGCCGTCGAGGTGGACAGGAAGACGCGCCTGCACCGCTTCCGCGCCGTCGCGGCGCGCGTGCTCGCGACCCTGCCGCCGCCCGACCGCGACCTGCTCGAGGCCTACGCCGGAGGCGTCAACGCCGGGCTCGCGGCGCTGCGCGACCGACCGTTCGAGTACCTCCTCCTCCGCGCCGCGCCGGCGCCGTGGCGGGCCGAGGACTCGGTCCTCGTGATCCACGCGATGTTCATCGACCTTCAGGGCGAGGACGACGCCTACGAGTCGGCGCTGGGTGCCCTGCGCGACGCCGTCCCGCGGCCGATCTTCGACCTGCTCGCGCCGGTGGGGAGCGAGTGGGATGCGCCGCTCGTCGGCCTCGCGCAGGCGACGCCGCCGCTGCCCGGTTCCGGCGTGCTGGACCTGAGGACGAACACCGGCCCCCGGCCGAAGTCGCCCGCGCCGATCCTGGAGCGGCGCGCGCCGGGGAGCAACAACTGGGCGGTGGCCGCGGCGAGGTCGGCGCACGGCGGCGCGATGATCGCCGACGACATGCACCTCGGCCTCGGCGTGCCGAACATCTGGTACCGCGCGGCGCTCGCGTGGGCGGACGGCGCGCTGGAGCGCCATGTGACGGGCGCGATGCTGCCGGGCGCGCCGATCGTCGTGGCGGGGTCGAACGGCCGCGTGGCCTGGGGGTTCACGAACAGCCAGGGCGACTTCCAGGACCTGGTGGAGATCGAGCCCGACCCGCGCGACGCGCAGCGGTACCTCGCGCCCGGCGGGCCGCGCGCGTTCGAGCGGGGGGTCGAGATCGTCCGCGTGAAGGGCGGCGCCGACGAGCGCGTCGAGGTGCTCACGACGCAGTGGGGGCCGGTCGTGGACCGGGATCACCGCGGGCGACGCCGGGCGCTCGCCTGGACCGCGCACCGCGTCGAGGCGGTCAACATGGAGCTGCGACGCCTCGAGGAGGCCTCCACCGTGGAGGAGGCGCTCCGCGTCGCGAACTCCGCGGGCATTCCCGCGCAGAACTTCGTGTGCGCGGATGCCGACGGACGCATCGCGTGGACGCTCGCGGGCATCCTGCCGCGCCGCGCCGGCTTCGACGGACGGCTGCCCGCCTCCTGGGCCGACGGCTCCCGGCGCTGGGACGGCTGGCGATCGCCTGCGGAGGTCCCGCGCGTCGTCGACCCGCCGTCCGGTCTCCTGTGGACCGCCAACTCGCGCGCGGTGGACGGGCCCGCGCTCGACGCCCTCGGCGACGGCGGGTACGTGCTCGGTGCGCGGGCGCGGCAGATCCGGGACGACCTCCTCGCGCGGGAGCGCCTCTCGGAGCGCGATCTCCTCTCGATCCAGCTCGATGACCGCGCCCCGTTCCTGGCGCGCTGGCAGGCCCTCCTCCTGGAGGTGCTCTCGCCGGCGGCGATCGCGGCGGACCCGCGCCGGGCCGAGGCGCGGCGCCAGGTCGACCGGTGGGGCGGCCGCGCCGCGGTCGATTCCGTGGGCTACCGGCTGGTGCGGTCGTTCCGGCAGGCGGCGATCGCGCGCGCGCTGGCCCCGTTCGCCGGCGAGGCGCGGCGCCTCGACCCGCGCTTCGACCTCGGCCAGCTCCAGCAGGTGGAGGGGCTCACGTGGCGGCTCGTCCGCGAACGGCCGGCGCACCTGCTCGACGCCGCGGAGCCGAGCTGGGAGGCCCTCCTGCTGCACGCCTTCGACGACGTCCTCGTCGCGCTCCCCGGCGGCGGGCGCGACCTCGCCGCGCGGACGTGGGGCGAGCGAAACACGGCGGCGATCCGCCACCCGCTCTCCTCGGCGATCCCGCTGCTGGGCTCGCTCCTCGACATGCGCGTCGAGCCGCTGCCCGGGGACGAGCACATGCCGCGCGTCCAGGACCCATCGTTCGGCGCATCCGAGCGGATGGTGGTCTCGCCCGGGCGCGAGCGGGACGGGATCTTCCACATGCCCGCCGGCCAGAGCGGTCACCCGCTGTCGCCGTACTACCGCGCCGGCCACGAGGCGTGGGCGCGGGGGGAGCCCACCCCCTTCCTCCCGGGCCCGCCGCGTCACGCGCTGCGCCTCGTGCCCGCGCCGTGAGCGTGGGATCCAGCCGCGTCGCTCCGGCTGGCGGGTCGCAGGGTTGCGAGCCGCCCGTCGGCACCTTCGTCCGAGGGCCGCGTGTATCGGCGCGCATGCGCGTGCTCGGGGCTCGGCGAACCATGGGCGCGCCAGCCGCGGCTGCCGAGCAGGCCCGGGGCGCGAGCTGTTCGCAAAGCGCACACCTGAGTGTGAGTCAGGCCGTGTCGCGAACCTGCAGCGTCAACACGACCAGCGGTTCGTCGCCCTCTCCGCCCACCATCCAGCGCTCGATCCGGACGATGTCGTGGAGTCGCCCCTCCATGTAGACCACGCTCCGCGCGCCCGCGATCGTGCCATCGAGGAGCTGCACCGTGATGAAACCATCGTGGCTCGAGAGGAGCAGCACGTCCGCGTCCGGAGCATCGATGAACTCCTCGACGATGCGCGCGGCGGCCTCGGTATCGACGTCCGCGTCGAGCTCCCACGCGGGCAGGATGCTGAAGGCCTCCACTTCGAGGGGCTGCTCGATTGCCACCCGATTCCTCGCTTCCTCCACGGGGCGACGGCAGGCCGTTCCCGCATGAATACGTACTCACCTATGCCAGGATCGTGCCGCGTGCTGCTCACGCTACGCCGCGGCGCACACCTCGGAGATCGTGCGGAAGAGCGTGTCTATCCCGAACGGCTTCGCGAGCTTTCTATCCACCATGCCCACGTGCGCAAGTGCGTCGGCATCGCCGGAGGCGACGATGATCGGCGTCGCGCTGAACCTCGGGTCGCCGCGCAGGCGGTTCGCGAACGCCTCGCCACTCTCACCGGCGCCGAGCCGCAGATCGAGGAGGAACACCGAAGGGACGAACCCGGAGCGCAGGATGCGGTCGGCCTCCTCTGCGCACGGCGCGATCTCGACCGTCGAACCGCCCTCCTCCAGGATCTCCTTCAGCGAATCGAGCAGGTCTCGGTTGTCGTCCACGAGGAGAATACGGTCGCAGAGCTTCGGTGGAAGGAGCGGGAGGTCTTTGTCCGTCGTCACATGGCGCTCGGTTGCCGGAGGCCTGGAACAACACACCGTCGGCGGGCCGTCGCTCACGTTGCACCGGGGCGTTTTCCGAAACGGGCGCGCCGGACGATCCATTCCGATGACGGCGGAATGACGGCGCATCCGCTGAGCGGGCGCCGACGTGAACTCTATTCCGCGCTCCACGTCCCACGTCCCAAGGTCACGCCATTGGTTGTATGCAATACGCACAGGACCCGTCCGCCGGGTCGAAGGCGGGCCTCGAACAGGGCGACGGCCGAGCACTCGTCGCGCCGTCTCTGGCGCCACGCGCCGCGGTGCCGGACCCTGCCGGTCATGCACGCGCCGCGAGTCCTCGTGGCGGATGACGAGAAGGACATCCGCGAGACAATTGGCCAGCTGCTCGAGTACGAGGGCTACCTGGTCAGCCTGGCGGGCGACGGGGTCGACGCCCTGCGGCTCGCTCGTGAGCAGCACCCCGACCTCATCCTGCTCGATCTCATGATGCCCCGGATGAACGGCTGGCAGTTCCGGGCGGCGCAGCTGGAGGACGCCACCGTCTCCGGGATCCCGGTGGTCGTCGTCTCCGCCACGGTCCCGAGGGACTCTCGCGGGTTCGCGAACGCGCTGCTGCACAAGCCCGTCTCGCTCGACGACCTGCTCGACATCGTGCGGCGGTGCACGAGCGGCGCCTGCCCCGGCGCGTCC
>JBJMQK010000264.1:0-7115 GCA_045802735.1 Anaeromyxobacteraceae bacterium
GTGGGGGAGGGGAGGAGGGCGAGGAGGGCCAGGGCGAGGGCGGGGGCGCTTCGACTCCGCCGCTGCGCGGCGGAGCCTGTCCTGAGCGTAGGCCGCGAAGCGGCCGGAGTCGAAGGGCTCAGCGCGAACGGATTGCTTGCCCCGCTCACCCTGAGCGTAGCGCCGCGAAGCGGCGCGGAGTCGAAGGGCGGGGTCGGCGTGAGCGTCGTCATCGAGGTCCCTAGAACGGCCAGATCCAGCCGAAGTACCGCGACAGCCAGCCCTGGCGTCCGTTGTCCGAGAGGATTCCACGTCCGGTGAACTCGATCTCGGCGTCCGCGACCATGGCGCTCTTCACGCTGTTCTCCTGGTCGATGTCGATCGGCCGGACGACGCCCGAGATGTAGAAGTGCTGCTCCTCGTTGTTCACGAGCACCACGCGGTGCCCCTCGATGAAGAGGTTCCCGTTCGGCAGCACCTTGCGCACGAGCGCGGGCACGGTGGCGGTGAGCCGCTCGGTGCGCGCCGTCGTGCCGAGGCCCTGGAAGCGCTTGTCGAAGCCGCCCTGGATCTGCGCCTGCGGGCTCGCCAGCGCCTTGTTGAACGCCGCGATGGCGTTGAAGTCCGAGCGGTGGGTGAGGTCGGTGTCGGAGCTGCGCTTCGCGTCCGCCACCTCCTCGACCTTCACGACGACGAGGTCGTTCTCGCGGAGCGCGCGCGCGTCGGTGTAGAGCATCGCGGGCGAGCGCCCGTCGCGCCACAGGCTCCCGGGCGACGGCGCCTCGTCGCCGCGCGCCGCCGAGGCCGCAGGGTCGTACTGGCGTTGCTTCGGCACGTACTTGTCGATGTGCGAGGGCCCGCAGGCGGCGAGGGCCAGGACGAAGGCGACCGGGATGGCGAGGCTGATGCCCGTGCTCGAATGCATTGACGCTCGCGATGGGGGGTCTCGGGGGGAGAGTTTCTCCCCCCGGAGTGAGGCGCCGCCAGGCGCCGGATCTCGTGCAATCATGGCTGCTCCAGGACGAGGCGTCCGGCGGCGAGGACGCCCTCGACGCGCCGCCCCGAGGGGAGGAGCGCGCACGCGCGCCCGCGGCGGCAGGGGAGGGCCTTCCCCTGCTGCGAGATCTCGAGGCCGCCGGCGCGGAGGACGACGGCGACGGGCTCGCCGGGTCGCGGTCCGACGCGCAGGTGCTCGGGGAGGACGGCGGCGCCGGGCGCGAGCGCGCGGTCCGCGACGGCGCCCTGCGGCAGCGCCCCGAGGGGCGCGCGGCCGGGGCGGCCCTCGCGCTCGGCAGGGCCGACGGCGCCGGCGAGCGGCTCGCCCTCGGCCACGGCGCGGAGCGCGACGAGCGACGGCGCGTGCACCCGCACCGTCGCCCACGCCCATGCGTCGCAGCCGTCGCCGCGCGCGTCGCGCCCCTCGAGCCGCAGGGCGACGCGGCCGGAGCCCGTCACCGGGCGCGGCGCCTCGGCCTTCACCGCCTCGCAGCCGCGCGGCGAGGCGTCGCCGAGCGCGACGAGCTCCACCCGCCCGCCCGGGATCGCGAGCGCAGCGTCGAGCGCGGCGCGGGCCGCGGCGGAGGCCGCGGGGTCGGCGCCGAGGGCGGCGAGGAGGAGCGCGGAGGCGAGCATCGCTAGCGGAGCGAGGTGAGGCGCTGGAGCATCTGGTCGGCGCTCTGGATGACCTTGGAGTTCAGCTCGTAGGCGCGCTGCGTGGAGATCATGTCGATCATCTCCTCCACCGCCTTCACGTTCGCGCCCTCGAGCATCCCCTGCGCGACCGTGCCGGTGCCGCCCTCGCCGGGCCGCGCGCGCACCGCCTCGCCGCTCGCGCCGGTCTGCGCGAAGAGGTTGTTGCCGAGGCTGGTGAGGCCGCCGGCGTTCGGGAACGAGTAGAGCTCGAGCTGTCCGAGCTCGCTCTGGTCGTCGCGGCCGGGGAGCTGCGCCAGGATGGAGCCATCGGGCTTGATGGTGATCGACGTCGCGTCGGGCGGGACCGTGATGCCCGGCTCGACCACCTCGCCGTGCGCGGTGACGAGCCGTCCCGTCGAGTCCACGCGGAAGTTGCCGGCGCGGGTGTAGCCGCTCTCGCCGCCGGTGCGCTGGACGCGGAAGAAGCCGTTCCCCTCGATGGCGAGGTCGAGCGGGTTGCTCGTCGAGATGAGCTCGCCCTGGCCGAAGGATCGCGTCGTCGACCCGGTGCGGACGCCGAGGCCGACCTGCAGGGGCGTGGGCTGACCGCCGCCGCGCGCGTCGGGGCCGGTCGCGCCCTTCAGCGTCTCGGAGAGCAGGTCCTCGAACTCGGCGCGCGTCTTCTTGAAGCCCGTGGTGCTGGCGTTCGCGAGGTTGTTGGAGATGACGTCCATCCGGAGCTGCTGGGCTTCCATTCCGGTGGCGGCGGTGTAGAGCGAGCGGAGCATGCGGTGCCTTTCAGCGGACGCGGCCGATCTCGGATGAGCGGCCGTCGATGGAGCGGTAGGTCTGGAGCGCCTGCATCGAGGCGTCGAAGGAGCGCTGCGCGGAGATGAGCTCGACCGTGGCCTCGAGGGCGCCGGCGTTCCCGAGCTCGACCTCGCCCGAGCGGACGCGCGCGTCCACCGGCTCGGCGCGCCCGCCGCGGCCCGGCGCGAACAGCGCGGACCCGACGCGGTCGATGCTGCCCGCGAGCTTGAAGCGCCCCAGCTCCGCGACGGCGACGTCGCCGGCGCGGACGACGCCGTCGGGCCCGACCTGCGGCACGGTCCCCGGCGGCACGTGGATCGTCCCGCCGCCGCGATCGAGCACGGGGCGCCCGCCCTGCACGAGGCGCCGCTCGCCGTCGACGGAGAGGCGGCCGTCGCGGGTGTAGGCGACGCCCTCGCCGCTCTTCACCATGAGGAAGGCGCCGTCCTCGGGGAGGACGTCGAGCGGGTTCCCGGTCTGCGTGACCGCCCCCGCGCGCAGGTCGAACCCGGTCGCGACCGCCGCGGGGTAGAGCTTGTCGACGGCGCCGCTCGCGGGGAGGAAGCTCTCGAAGGCGGGGCGGGCCGCCTTGAACCCGGGGGTCTGCGCGTTGGCGAGGTTGTCGGCGATCGCGTCGAGCTGCGCGCTCCGCGCTGCCGCACCACACATGCTCACATAGATGCCGTCGGCCATGGTTCTCCCGCGTGAGCCCTGGAGCAAGGACGAGGCCAGCGCGGAACCCGCGGCGCGACGCCAGATTGCACCCGCTCGCGGCGCGATCCGACCGGGCAGTTCCGGCAGCGGCCCGGCAGCGAACGGGACGGCGTGCGGCTGCGGAAAGGTGCGCGGGCGCCCGGCGCGACGGCGCGGCGTCCGGTGTCGCCGCGCGTGGCGCGGGCCTCGCATCCCCCGCCTCGAACTCGCGACGGAGCGCCCGAGATGGCCTCGCCGAAGACCCGGCTCGACAAGGTGGTTCAGCTGCGGGAGCGCGTCGAGGACGACGCCCTGGTGAGCTTCGCGCGCGCCCGCGCCTCGCTCGAGGACGCGCGCCAGGAGCTCGCCGGCGCCGTGTGCGCGAGCCGCGCCGACGCCCGCGCCGCGGGTCCGGTGGAGCTCTTCCTGCTCGACGAGCACGCGCATCGGCGCGCGCTCCAGGCGGTGCGTGCGGCCGAGACGGCGCTGCAGCAGGCGACGCGGGGCGAGTTGACGGCCCGCGACGGCTGGCTGGCGGCGCGTCAGGAAGCCGACGCCGTGCGGCAGGCGCGCGAGCGACGGGTGGCGGAGCTCCTCGGTGAGGCGGCGCGCCGCGAGCGCCGCGACGCCGACGAGGTCGCGACGCTGCGCTTCAACGTGGCGCGGTAGGGCGTCGGGCCGCGCGGTCAGCGCGTGAAGTGGAAGCTCCACTTCACGAGGAACGCGTCGGTCGTCGGGCCGAGCGCGAGCCCGGCCGGCGTGAGCGCGTGGGGCACGGCCGCACCCGGCGCGAACGGCAGCTCCGTCTGGTTGCGCGAGTAGACGAGGTACAGGGTCGAGCCGGTGCGGTACTCCCAGCGAACGACCGCGTTCACCACCAGCGCCGAGGTGTGGCTGTCGGCGTCGCCGGGGCGCGGCGTGGTGCCGAGGGCCCCCGGCTCGATGGGCGCCGTACCCGTGTGATGCACGGTGTAGAACGAGCCCCAGCTCTCGTACGCGGTGAAGAGCTGCCCGTAGAGCTGGAACGTGAGCCGCGGCGTGAGCACCACGAGCTGCCGGAGGCGCAGGGACAGCGTGCTCGCGCGGAGCGCGCCCAGCGTGAAGTCGTCCCCGCTGGAGTCGAAGAAGCGCACCCCGAAGCCGCTGCGGTCGTAAGCGGCGGTGAGGCGGGTCTCGAGCCTCGCGTGCGGCCGCACCGCGAACGCGGCGCTGAGCCCGTGGTACCCGGGCGTCTCGAGGATCCCCATCGCCAGCGTGCGGCCGAGGTACGCGTTCACGTCGACGGAGAACGGCCGCGCCTCGTCGGTCGCCACCTCGAGCGTGACCTCCTGCGTCGGCGGGCGCCGCAGCGGGATCCCGGTCCTGGAGATGTCCCGGATGTCGTACATCGGATCGGTGTGGCGGAGGCGCGCGCTGATCCAGAGGTACGGGTCCTTGAGCTGCGCGTCGAAGCCCGCCGCAGCGCCCCAGCCGCGGGAGAGGTTCCGCCCGTCGGTGGTCCACGCGGCGTAGCCGCCGGTGACGAGCGTCAGCTCGTGGAACCAGTCGAGGTTCGTCCGCGCGTACTTCACCGTGACGCCCTCCTCGTGGTGGTTCTGCGTCTGCTGGAAGCCGGCGGCGTTGAGGTCGAGGCGCGGAGAGGCGTACGTGAACGCGAGGTCGTAGCGGAGGCCCTCGCCGCCGCGCTTGCCGGCGCGCAGGTACGAGCCCACGCCCATGTCCTCGCGGCGCAGCACCGTCCCGTCGCGCAGCTTCTGCTCGGGCGGGCCGCCCTCGACGCGCGAGCCGGCCGCCTGCCCGTAGGCGTAGAGGCGCCCGTCCTGCGACGTGGCGTTGAAGTCGAGCGCGGCCGCGTCGCCGCCCTGTGTGTCGCACGAGGAGGGGCGGTTGCGCGAATTCGGGTCGGCGTCCGCGGGCGTGCACGGCGCGGCGAGCGGCATCGCGCTCACGAGCTGCGCGCCGACGGTGAGCTCGGGGGCGAGCCGGTAGCGGGCGACGCCGGCGAAGAAGTTCTGCGTGACGGGCGCGGTGAGCGGGTTCGCGTCGGCGGGCCCGAGGTGGAACGGCTGCGACGCGCTCCAGCTCACGGAGCGGTCCGGGTGCTCCGCGGTCGCTCGCTCCGGTTGCCCGGGGCCCATGACGACGGCGTCGAGGACGCCGATCTTGAGCCCCTCGGCGGCGTCGCCGGCGAGCTTGGTGGCGCCGAGGATCGGCGCGTCGAGCCCGATGCGGCGCGAGTAGAAGAGCTGCTGCGGGACCGTCTCGCGCCCCGCGCCGACGGACTGGAACGCGTCGGCGCCCTCGGTGAAGAAGGGGCGCTTCTCGGGGAAGAAGGGCTCGAACGTGGAGAGGTTGAGGATGACCTGATCCGCCTCGACCTGGCCGAAGTCGGGGTTCACGGTGCCGCTGAAGGAGAGCCGGCCCAGCGTGGCGCGGACGTCGAAGCCGAGGTCGCCGGTGACGTCGGAGATCCGCGGCCGGGGCTGCGACGGCTCGCGGAGCTGCGGCCGTAGTACGACGCGCTGCGCGAGGTAGGGGGTGACCTCCACGTCGGATCCGGGCGCGAGCCGCTCGACGCCGCCGAGCGACCCGAGGCGGGTGACCATGCCGGTCGTCGTGCGCGGGAGGAGGAACGAGGCGTCCTTCTCGTGCGAGCGCGCCACCTCGCGGATGACGCCGAAGCCCCAGGCCGCCTCACCGGCCGTGCCGGAGCGCATGACCGAGAGCGGGATCGCGAACTCCGCGGTCCAGCCGTCGTCCGTGACCTGGACGGCGCCGTCCCACGCAGCGTCCCACTCGTACGTGATGCGGTCGTCGTCGTAGACCAGCGCGTCGGATTGCACGCCGCCGGCGGTCAGCGAGAAGAGGAGCGCCGAGCGGCGATCGTTCCGCGAGTCGAGGAGCAGCGTGACGTTGTCCGAGACGGGCGCCGAATCGCGGCGCCCGAGGGGGCGCACGATCTCGAGCGGCTTCCCGTCCTGGCAGCGGACGCCGACGTAGAGCGCCCGGTCGCCGTAGAGGACCCGCACGTCCGTCGCCTCGGAGGGCGGCGCGCCCTCGCCCGGATAGACCTGCACGAAGCCATTGAACGGCTCCGCGCGCGACCAATCGGCCTCGTCGAGCTTGCCGTCGACGTGGATGGGGGCGGTGGCCCGGAACGCGCGGAGCTGGGGCGCGTCCGCGCGCGCAGCGCCGGCCGCCGACGCGAGGAACACCGCGGCGGCGAGGTTCGAGAGACGTCGAGTTCCGGTGAGCACCATCGTCCGCCTCCGGGTGTTTGACACCCCGCGGGCGCACCGTGTGACAGCGACAGTCACAAAGCGTTTCGTGAAGGAGCACAAATGCGAAGAGGCGGATTCCCCGGGGGAACCCGCCTCAAGACGCGCCGAGCCGGCGCCGTCGAATGTGCCCGCCTACTTCACCGAGCGTCCGGCGCGGTCGCGCCTACGTCGACGGCTTCTGCTGGGAGCCGGAACGCGCGGCGGACAGCGAGGTGGCAGCGCTCTTCACCGCCGATGGGCTGCCACTGTCGGGAGCGGTCCGGGAGACGCACATCGGACGATGGCGGTAGCCCTTCGCGGCCGTGCTGGCGCCCTCGCGCGCGAGCGCGGAGGAGGGGAGTGCGGCGGCGAGCGCCACCGCGAGAACCGCACCGTGCCAGCGAGCGAACAGGGTCATTTCCGTCCTCCTCCGAGCGTCACCGCGTCTGCTCCAGGAACCCCTGCAGCGGGTGCGGAGTGACATCCCGGAAGGGTCATGCTGCGCGAGGCTCGCGCCAGCGGAGCGGGAACGCGGCCTCGCAGCACTTCCGGACGGGGGGCGGAGGGGCCCCGCCGTTCCGGGTCGCGTGCGCGTGATCGATGCTCAGACGATGGGGTGGCCTGCGCCCTCGCCCTTCACGTCGCCGGCGGGATCGTCGGCGCCGTGCTTCGCGAGCTGGACCGGGTGGACGGCGCCCTCGCCCTTCACGTCGCCAGGCGCATCGTCGGCGCCGTGCTTCA
>JBJMQK010000268.1:0-3345 GCA_045802735.1 Anaeromyxobacteraceae bacterium
GTCGACCACCGCCGGGTCGCACCGGGCCGGGACCGTGTAGCCGCCCCAGTAGTACGTGGGCTCGCCGAGCGGGACGAAGCCGAAGCCGAGCCGGTTCAGGAGATCGAGGAAGGTGGCGTCGACGACGATGTAGCAGTGGTCGAGCCCGAGCGCCTTGCACCGATCGTAGATGAGCCGGTACAGCCCCAGCTCGACGTTGAAGTTGCGCGCCGCCGCCGAGACGCACAGCCGCGAGATCTCGCCGCTGTTCGCCATCGGGAGGTGGCGGCCGCGCAGCGCCGGGTGATGGCTGATGGGGAGTGGCTCCCGCGCCCGCGAGGAGCGGATGAGCCTGACGGTGCCGACGATCTCGCCGGCGCCGTCCGCCGCCAGGAAGTGCTCCGACGCGGCGTCGTGCTCGTCGACCTCCTCCTCGGCGCGGTCCTGCTCGGTCGAGAGCCAGCCCTTGCGCACGCAATACACCGAATACCGGACACGCCGGCATGCCCTGAGCTCCTGGGCGGTCTCCACGGATCGCAGCGCGTACACCGGGGTCCCCTCTCGCCTGCCGAGCCGTCCCCGAGACTCGGGACCGCGGGGGGTCCCGAGCGCTCCCGAGGTGAGCAGGTCCCAGAGGTATAACCCAGGGTCGAATGGACCGGGAAGCGCAAAATGACGGCGCGGCGCGGCGACGGCCGGGGTGCATGTGCGGTCATGGCGCAGGTCGGAGCACACGCGGAGCGCGCGCGTGGCCCGCGGGGGAGGGCGCCGCGCAGCGGCGACGCGGCGAGATCAGGGCTCGAGGACGAGCGTCGCCAGGAAGCGGCGCCCGTCCACGGCGTGATCGAACGGCAGGTCGCCCGGGGCGACGACGCGCGCCCGCAGGTCGAGCAGGTTCGTCACCCGCAGGCCGAGGCGCAGCCACGGCTGCGCACGCCACATGGCGTTCACGTCGACGGTCGCCCAGGCCGGGATCACGTCCGGACGCAGCGCCCGGTACTCCGGCGTCAGCAGGTCGCTGGGGCGTCGCGCCACCGGCCCCTGGAAGAGCACGGTCCCGGCGACGCTGGCGTGCTTCCACTGATAGTTGACACCGGCCTTGGCGGAGTGGGCCGGCGCCCACGCCAGCCTCGTCGCGGCCTCGAGCCCGGGGCCGAGCGAGTGCTCGTGGAGGAGCGCCGCGTACGCCCAGTTCGCGAAGCCGGCGACGCGCCCGCCGCGCCCGAGGTCGACGTCCCAGAGCGCCTCCACCTCCGCGCCGGCGTGCTCGGTGCTGTACAGGTTCGCCACCGTGAGGCCGTCGTAGCCGATGAGATTCTGGAGGTTGAACCAGTAGCCGTTCGCCCGGAGCTCCAGGTGGTCGTTCACGAGCCAGGTGCCCGCCAGCTCGACGGTGTCGAGGGTCTCGGGCCGCAGCCCGGCGGGGTTCGAGCTCTGGATGGCGGTGTTGCTGGGGAAGAGCTCCGCGACGTCCGGCGCGCGGAAGGCGCGGGCGGCCATGACCTTCACGGCCGTCCCTTCGCTCGGCGTGACGACGAGCGCCAGGCGCGGCGAGACCTCCTCGAAGTGCTGCGAGCGGGCGGGAGACCCGGGCGCCTGCGGGTCCACGTACGACGAGATCGTGGCGTCGTAGCGCGCTCCGCCGGTGACGGACGCGAGCCCGCCGAGCAGCCGTCCGGAGACGGCCTGCCCGTACACGCCGACGCGGTGGACCGGCCGCCCCAGGATCGGCGCGTAGTACGGGCCCATCGCCGTCTCTCCCGGCAGCGGCGCGAGGTCGCCGCCCGCCCGCACGTCGAAGGTGGCGACGTGGCGGTCGTCACCGTCGTAGATCAGCCCGGAGTACTCCGCGCCGCCGAGGACGCTCGCGCCCGAGGCCGCTCGCCACGCCACCTGGGCGCGCGCGAACAGCTCGTCGGTGTGCGTGACCAGCTCCTCGTTCGCGCCGCTTGGATAGGAGATATCACCGCTCGTGACACCCGCCGGGACCATGCGCACGTCGTAGTCGTAGCCGTGGCGCTGCACCCGCACGGCGAGGTCCTGCGACAGCGCCTGCGAGCCGGGCGTCCGCCAGCGGAGGATCGCCATGTCGCGCCACTCGCGCATCGAGTCGGGCGACTCCGGGCTCAGATCGGCGTAGCCGTGGTCGTTCTGGAAGTTCCAGTCCTGGTGGTGGAACTGGAGGCTGAGGCCCTCGAGCGGCCCCTTCGCCTCGAACTTGGCGAGCAAGTACGTGCTGTCGCGCCCGTCGCGGACCGGGAACCGCGACAGCGCTCCGACGGCGTCCCTCCGACCCGAGGCGTCGAAGTCGAGCCGCGGGTCCCCGTCCGTGGACGTGCGGCTGAACGCGGCGAGCACGCCCACGTGTGCGAAATCCGCCGCCGCCATCCCGTCGTAGACGCGCCGCCCGCCGTCGCCCACCTTCGCCGACGCGTACCCCGTGCGCTCCAAGTCCTTCGTCGGCGACGGCGTCGTCAGCGCCACCACGCCATTCATGGCGCCCGAACCGTAGAGTGCCGAGCCGGGGCCGCGCACCACCTCCACCGATCTCCACGGGAAGAGTGGCGTCAGGTCCCAGGTGTAGGCGGAGCCGGTCTCCGCGTCTCCGAACGGGATGCCGTCCACCAGCACGACCACGTGGTTGTTGTACCAGGGCTCGAAGAGCCCGCGCGAGCCGACGGTCCAGCGCTCGTACTGCCGCGACGGGAAGAACCCCGGTTGCATGTAGAGCAACTCGTTGAGCGTCGACCAGCCGAAGCCCTCGATCGTCGGCTGCGTCACGAGCGAGGTGACGCTGGGCGCCTCGAGGGCGCGCTGGGGGAGCCGCGTCGCGGCCTCGACGGGCGCGGAGAGGAGCGCACGGAGATCGCCCTCGTCGGGCGGCGCCGCGGCGCGCTCGGCCGCCGCTCCCTCGGCGGCGGCGTGGGTCAGCGTGGACGCGGCGAGGAGCGCGATCGCGCAGGCGCCGCGAATCGTGCGGGTGGTGTGGAATCGGGTCATGGGAGCACCGTGGCGAGCTTCAGGAGGCGCGCGGAGAGTTCGTGGCCGTCTGCGGTGAGGCGCGGGAGGTGGACCAGGATCTCGGGCTGTCCGCCGGCGCGGCGGCGGAGCGCCACCGCGACGCGACCTTGCTCGATGCGGTCGGCGTCGCCGGAGATCGTGAGGAGGCGCCGCCCGCGCGCGAGTTCCGCGAGCGGCACGGCCGGCACATCCGCCAGCGCGTAGAGCACCGCCGCCCCGTCGACGACCGCCCCCGCGACCTCCACGTCGGCGGCCGTCGCGGAGACCCCCTCCGCCTCGAAGGCCGCCACCACATCCGCGGCGCGCGCCGCGGAGAGCCGCCCGTGGACGACGAGGACCTTGATG
>JBJMQK010000411.1:0-3240 GCA_045802735.1 Anaeromyxobacteraceae bacterium
GCAGCCAGGAGGTCATCGCGACGAGCCCGAGCGAGAGAAGGATGAAGATCGGTAGCCGCCCGCGCGTGAGCATGCACAGTCCGTAAGCGAGAAGCGCGCCGGCGCCCGCGACGCCAGGTCGCCTTCGTGCCGATCGCAACAGTTGCGCAAGCGTATATTGACCAGGCGCAAGACGCATACTCTGCGGTCCTGACCGCCAGAATCCCGGGCCCGCCGCATGCAATCGGCCGCTCCGTCGAACGCTGCAGGTCATCCGAGCCGACGTCGTCGCGTCCCGAACGGTACCGCCTCAAGCGCCCTCACCCCCCGCGAGGGTTTGGAGAACTCCGATGGCCTACTTCATCACCGAGAATTGCAGCGGCTGCACCGCGTGCGTGAGCCGCTGCCCGACGAGCGCCATCACCGGCGTCCGGAAGTCGCTCCACAGCGTCTCGGCCGCGCTGTGCATCGAGTGCGGCGCCTGCGGCGTCGTGTGCCCGTCCGAGGCGATCTTCGACGGCGCCGGCGCTGGCGCGATCCTCCTCAAGAAGTCGCAGCGCCCACGCGCCTTCGTCGACGCGCAGTCCTGCACCGGCTGCGAGAAGTGCGTCGAGCGCTGTCCGTTCGAGTGCCTCAGCGTCGCCGACGCGCCGGGCGCGCACTTCGGCGTCGTGCAGGTCGCCGAGGCGAAGTGCACCGGCTGCCGCGAGTGCGCCCAGGCGTGCCCGTACGACGCGATCTTCGTCCACCGGCGCGACCAGGTCCCCGCCGAGCTGCGCCCCGCCGTCGCGGCGTAGCGCGCGCGAAAATCGACCCGAACTTCGCGTCAATGGGCGATCGCCGCGCCTCGCAATGGCGCGCGCACCATTCGCCCGCTTGTCCTTTCGCTCCGGACGCGCAACATTGCCGCGGTGAACATCGTCATCATCGCGGTCGTGGCAACGCTCGTCGGGTTCGTGCTCATCATGCTCAGCGGCGCGGGGAAGCACACCGCGCCCGCGTCGCCGGAGAGCAGCGGCGGCGCCGAGCTGGGCTGGGTGCGGGACGGCGGCGTCGAGCGCTTCAGCAAGATGCTCGTGAGCCTCTTCGGCGAGATGGGCTTCGACGCGGAGCGCAGCGACCTCGGGCAGGGCACGGTCGACTTCTATGCCGTGGACCCGACGCCCATCCGCGGCGGGCGCATCTACGTGCGCGGCGTGCTGCCCGGCGCCGCCGTGCCGGTCGACGCGGACGAGGTGCTCACGCTCATCGACACGGCGCGCGCCGAGAGCGTCGGCAAGGCCGTGCTCGTGACGCTGGGCCGCTTCTCCGAGGAGGCGCGCGACGCCGCCCGCGGGAACCCGGTCGACCTCGTCGACGGCGACGCCCTCGCGGCGCTGGTGAAGAAGCACCTGCCGCAGGCGTACGCGACGCGCTCGATGTAGTCGCGCCCGTGCCGCGCCGCGCCGCAGTGCGTCAATCCTGCATTGTCTTCAGGATCTCGTCGCGCCGCCCCTCGCGAATGAGGCGGTCGGTCTTCCGCGCCTGCGAGAAGCTGAGCCACGTGAACCAGACGACGAGCGCGAGCATGAAGATGATCGGCACGTTGTCCGGCAAGGAGAGGATCGCCCAGAAGTTCTTGAGAGGGCCCACGGTGGCTCCGGTCGGCGACGAACGAAATTTTACGGATCGCTTCTTCGCTTTCGGTCAATCGCGAACGCGAAGCTCCTTGACAGTTTAGCACGGACGCTGTTTCCTGCGCGTGCTTCATTTAGCCGCAGAGACTCCACCGCTCGAGCATCCGCACTGCTCGCTCGCCGCAGGGGGCATTGAGTGCCGGAAACGAAGGTCGCGAAGCCCGCCGCCGACAGCGCCGGGAAGCCGGGCGTCCCCGCTCCCGAGAACACCAGCAACAAGACTTGGTACCGGCGCGACGTCGCGTCGCTCGCGGCCTGGGGAGCGATCCTCGGCTGCCTCGCGACCGCTGGCGGCGCCGTGCTGCGGCTCCTCTTCCCGCGCGTCCTGTTCGAGCCGCCCACGTCCTTCAAGGCCGGGTACCCCGCCGATTACATCGTGGGCGAGGTCTCGGAGCGCTGGATGAAGTCGCAGCGCGTCTGGATCGTGCGGACCGAGACGGAGCTGTACGCGCTGCTGGGCGTCTGCACGCACCTCGGCTGCACGCCGCGCTGGCTCGGGCCCGAGAACAAGTTCAAGTGCCCGTGCCACGGGTCCGGGTACACGAAGGACGGCGTCAACTTCGAGGGCCCCACGCCGCGGCCGCTCGAGCGCGTCAGGATCGCGCTCGCCGACGACGGGCAGATCGTCGTCGACACGGCGTTCCGCTTCCGCCAGGAGCTCGGGCAGTGGGAAGACCCCGCCGCGTTCCTCAAGTTCACCGGCTAACCCGGGCCCTCCTCCCAGACCCCGCACCCGCGAGCCCCACGTGCCCGAGCAGACGACCCTCCCGCCGCCGCCGGCGCCGAAGAAGCCGACGTTCGCCGAGTCGGTGACGAGCAATTACGTGTGGCGGTCGATCTTCCGCCACGGCTACGCCGACACGCCGCGCAACCGCGTGCTGCAGGTCGCCGCGAACGTGTGGCTGCACCTGCATCCTTCGAAGATCCGCCGCCACGCGATCCGCTTCCGCTTCACCTGGTGCGCGGGCGGGCTCACGTTCCTGCTCTATCTCGTCACCGTCGTCACCGGCGTCGTGCTGATGTTCTATTACCGCCCGACCGCGGAGTACGCGTACTGGGACATCAAGTACCTCGACTTCGACGTCCCGTTCGGGATGCTCATGCGGAACATGCACCGCTGGGCTGCGCACGGGATGGTGATCTACATCTGGATCCACATGTTCCGGGTCTTCATGACCGGGAGCTACAAGCCGCCGCGCGAGTTCAACTGGGTCATCGGCGTCGTCCTCCTCACGCTCACGCTGCTCCTGTCGTTCACCGGCTATCTGTTGCCGTGGGACCAGCTCGCCATCTGGGCGGTGACCGTCGGGACCAACATGGCGCGCGCCACGCCGCTCCTCGGCAACGAGGGGCCGTTCGGCGCGCAGGTCGGGGTCACGCCGCGCTACGACGCGCGCTCGCTCCTCACCGCGGGCACGGTGGTGGGCGCGCCGACGCTCCTGCGCTTCTACGTGCTGCACTGCATCCTGCTGCCCATCATCGCGTCCATCCTCATGATCCTGCACTTCTGGCGCATCCGGAAGGACGGCGGCATCTCCGGCCCGCTGTAGGCCGGCGACCCGAGGAACCCATGGCAGAGACCGTC
>JBJMQK010000420.1:0-8333 GCA_045802735.1 Anaeromyxobacteraceae bacterium
CGGCGCGCCGCGAAGAAGCGCCGCCCCGCCGCCGCCGCGCGCCGCCCCGCGGCGGCGCCGCGCGACCGCTCGCGCGACGAGACGTGACCCGCCATCGGCAACGAAAGGGCGCCCCCGACGACGGGGCGCCCTCCCTGACGCGGAGCCGCCTGGCGCGGGGAGGTCAGTGCGCCGGCGCCCCGCGGCTGCCGGTAACATCCGGCGTGCGCGAGCGTCACGCAATGCGCGGAGGCGGAGCGGAATTCACGGCTTTCGCGCGCAATTTCGTTCACTCCGCCGCGCGCCTTGCAGCACAGGTCCGGCGCGCCGATCATCGTATCGAAGCCGAGATGCCGCGCGACGGTGGCCTCGGGTGAACGGGCGCCCCCGTCGATTCGGGAGACGCCCGTCCCTTTTCCGGCTGGCGCATGAGCACGAATCGTGAATTGTTGATGGAGGCGCTGAAGCGGCTCGTCGCCGTGCGCGCGGTCGAGCTGCGCCCCGCGCTGCGCGAGGCGGCCGACGCGATCGCCGCGGCGACCGGGGCCGACAAGGTGGACGTGTTCGTCCTCGAGGAGCGCTCGGGCTCGCTCGTCGCGATCGGCGTGAGCGACACCCCGCTCGGACGCAGGCAGGTCGCCCTCGGCCTGGACCGGCTGCCCATCGCGAACGGCGGGCGCACGGTGCGGGTCTACGAGACGGGCGCCGAGTTCATGACCGGAGACGCGAGGACGGACCCGGAGGAGCTGCCGGGGGCCGTCGGCGCGCTCGGCGTCCGATCGTCGGTGCAGGTCCCCTTCGACGTGGCCGGCGTCCGCCGCGGCGTGCTCCACCTCTGCTCGACGCGCACGGATGCGTTCGCGGACGAGATCCTCGGCTTCGCGCGCGCCGTCGCCGGCTGGGTGGGCGTCATCGCGCACCGCGCCGATGCGGTGGAGCGGCTCTCGGCGGAGGCGGCCGACAGCGGCCGCCGCGCCGCCGCAGAGGAGATCGTCACCGTCACGGCGCACGACCTCAGGAACTACATCGCACCGGTGCACGGCCGCGTCCTGCTGCTGAAGCAGCGCGCGATCCGCGACGGGCTCGAGCCCTACCGGCGCGACGCGGAGGCCGCCGAGCGATCCCTGCAGCGGCTCACCCGCGTCGTCTCCGATCTGCTCGACGTGGGCCGCATCGAGCAGGGGCTCTTCGAGGTCGAGCCGATGCCGCTCGACCTCGCGTCGCTCGTGCGCGAGGTGGCGAGCGCGCTCGAGACCCCCGCGGTCCCCATCGCGGTGCGCAACGACAGCGACGTGGTGGTGGACGGCGATCGCGTGCGGCTCGCGCAGGTCGTCGAGAACCTCCTCGCGAACGCGGCGAAGCATGCACCGCCCGGCACCGCGATCCACGTCGACGTCGCCACCGTCGAGGCGGAGAACCGCGACTGGGCGGTGGTGAGGATCTGCGACGAGGGCCCCGGGATGGACGCCGAGCTCGCGGCGCGCGCCTTCACCCGCTTCGCGCGCGGCTCGGGCTCGAAGGGCCTCGGGCTCGGCCTCTACCTCGCGCGCGAGATCGTCCTCGCCCACCGGGGCACGCTGCAGCTCTCGACCGCGCCCGGGCGCGGCGCCACGTTCACGCTGCGCATCCCCGCGCACCCGCGCTGACCCTCTCGGTCAGCCCGCCTCGGGGACGAGCACCCGCGGCGTCCGCCCGGTCTTCGCGGCGTAGGCAGCCGCGACGCCGCGCGCGACCGCCGCCCCGGCGCCGCGGCGCGCGAGCGCGACGATGGCCCCGCCGAAGCCCCCGCCCGTGAGCCGCGCGCCGAAGACCGCGGGATCCGCCGCCGCGAGCTCGACGAGGAGGTCGATCTCCGGGATCGACACCTCGAAGTCGTCGCGCAGGGAGGCGTGCCCGCGGCGCAGGACGTCGCCCACGCGGACGGCGTCGCCGGCGCGCAGCGCGCGCGCGGCCTCGAGGACGCGCGCGTTCTCGGTGACGACGTGGCGCGCGCGGCGGCGCAGCGGCTCGGGCCGCTCCTCGACCGCGCCCCAGCGCTCGCGCCCCACGTCGCGCAGCTCGCGCACGCCGAGCTGCTCCGCCGCGCGCTCGACCTCGTTGCGGCGGGTGCGGTACTCGCCGGTCGCGTGGCCGTGCGCCACGCCCGAGTCGAGGACGACGAGCTCGATGTCCGGGGGGAGGGCGATGCGGTCGTGCTCGAGCGAGCGGGTGTCCACGAGGAGCGCCTCGCCCGGCGAGGCGAGGCTCGAGGCCATCTGGTCCATGATGCCCACCGGCGCGCCGACGAGGTCGCACTCGGCACGCTGCCCGAGGAGCGCCAGCGCGACGTCGTCGAGGTCGAGCGCGAACGCCTCGCGCAGCGCGCGCAGGAGCGCCACCTCCAGCGCCGCGCTCGACGAGAGGCCGCTGCCGAGCGGCACCGCCGACGCGAGGCGCAGGTCGAAGCCGCCGAGGCGGTGCCCGGCGGCCGCGGCGGCGCGCGTCACCCCCATCACGTAGTCGAGCCAGCCGCCCGACCTCGCCTCCTCGCCGACGCGGTAGCGCGCCGGCTCGCCGCCGATCTCGGCGCTGAACGCGCGGACCTCGGCGTCCGGGCGCCGCGCGAGCTCGACGGCGGTGCGCTGCGGGATGGCCGTGGGGAGCACGAAGCCGCCGCTGGAGTCGGTGTGCTCGCCGATGAGGTTCACGCGCCCCGGTGCGCTCGCCAGGACGTCGGCGGCGCGGCCGAAGAGCGCCTCGAACGTCGGCGCCGCCACGCTAGCGCCCCTCCTTGCAGCGCTCCGAGCCCTCGCGCGCCGCGGCGTTCTTGGGGTCCAGGCGGAGCGCCTCGCCGTACGCCTTCCCGGCGTCGGCGCACTTGCCCTGCGCCGCGAGGACGTTCCCGAGGAGGACGTGCGCCGGGACGTGCTTCGGGTCGATCGCGATCACGTGTCGCGCGCGCTCCTCGGCCTTCGCGTACTGCTTGCGGTCGAGGAGCATCTCGCCGAGGCGCACGTTGCGGTGCGCGACGGCGCCGTCCACCTCGTTCGGGAGCGGCGAGGGCGGCGGGTCGTCGACGCGGTCCACCGCCGCCCCGTCGATCTCCTTCAGCGCGAGGCGGATCCGGGCGCGCACGCGGCTGTCGAAGTTCACCTGGCGGAAGGGCTCCCAGCCGACGAGGCGGAACGCGCCGTCGGTGACGACGACGAGCGGGTGCATGTGCGCCCCGAGCTTGCCGTAGAGGGCGTCGTCCGCATCGAGCAGCACCGGGATGCGCAGGCCGGCCTCCTTCACGGCGGCGCGCACCTCGTCGGCGGAGCGGGTGGCGGAGACGATCCCGACGAAGCGCACCGGCTTCGCCGCGAACTCCGCCTGCCACGTGGCGAGCTTGTGGAGCGTCGCCACCGAGTGCTCCTGGCCGGGGCGGAAGAAGAGGAGGACGTTCGCGAGCGCCTTCGCGGAGAGGAGCGGCGCGCGCCCGCCGTCGAGCGCCGGGAGCTCGGCGTTCTCGATGGGATCCCCCGGCTTCGGGTGGTCGGAGGCGAGCGTCGGCGCGGCGGCGAGGAGCAGCGCGGCGAGCGCCAGCGCCTTCGGATGGGTGCCCGAGATCATCGCGCGCCTCCCGCGCTGTTGTCGTAGCTGCGCGTGGCGTGGCAGGTGCGGGTGCAGCTCCCGCCATTGCGCACCGGGGTGTAGTGGAGCCGCAGGATGGTCCCCTTGGCGCCGTACGGCACGCCCTCGCGGATGTGGTGCTGCTGGTTCGAGGCGTGGACCTCGTGGCACGCGCGGCAGGTGCGGCCGCGGTCGGGGCGGTTCACGTGCACGAAGTGGAGGTTCTTCTTTCCGTTGCGAAAGCCGGTGAGCGTGGTCGTCTCCCTGGTCGTCACCATCTGCTCGTCGTGGCAGGTGAAGCAGAGCGCGTAGTTCTTGAGGTCGAACGGAGCGTAGAACGTCGGCGGGAACGGCGCCACGAGCAGCCGGAAGTTCTTCGAGCCGTGGACCTCGTGGCACACCGAGCAGTCCTTCGCCGCGACGGGCGCGTGCCAGCTCGAGTTCGCCTCGAGGTAGCGCTTCATGTCCACGAGGAGCTTGCCGTTCCAGTCGCGCACCCCCTCGCCATGGCACCCCATGCAGACGTCGAACGGCAGCGCGACGAGGAGCTTCTCGACGTCGGAGCCGTGCGGGTTGTGGCAGTTCGCGCAGGCGCGGCCGGTCGTGACCGCGCCGTGCTTCACCGGCGCCGCGTCGGCGAGCGCCTTCACCTTCGCGTGGCACCCGGCGCAGAGCGCCGTCACCTCCTCGTGCAGCATCTTCGGGTGCCGCCCGTTGTGCGGGTTGTGGCAGGTGGTGCAGGCCGCCTGCGCCGGCGGGTGCTTCACCGGGCGCGCCTGCATGGCGCCCACCTCGCCGTGGCACTCGGTGCAGAGCGCCGTGCCCTTCGTCGTGACCGGCCCCGGCGCGCGCGGGTTCGACGAGGCGTGGCAGATCGAGCAGTCGCCCGCCTCGAAGGGCGCGTGCGTCGAGACCGCCTGGCCCGGGGGGAGCGGCGCGAGCGAAGGGCGCGCCGCCGCGGCGAGGACGAGGGAGAGGGCGAGGTGCCACGGCATGTGTGCTCCGGCGCGGTGGGCGCGGGCGTCAGGGGAAGTCGCGGGTGATCCAGTCGATGCCGCCGCGATTGTCGCGGACGATGACCCACATCGTGAACGGACCCGGTGGGGGGGTGAAGGTGACGCGGTCTCCGGTCACGTTGCCGTTCGAGCCGAGGGCGCCGCCGCCGGCGTCCGCGAACGTCCCCGCCGTCGCGTACCACTGGTACGTGAGGTCCTCGAGGACCGTCTGGTTCCCGGTCGTCTGGCAGTCGGCATAGACCTGCGACGGGTCGGGGTTCGGCACGAGGCGGGGGCACAGCTCCTGGCGACCCCCGCCGAGTGCGGTCGCGCACTGGCCGGCCGCTCGCGTCGCGCCCGCGGCGGCCCGATCGCAGCGCAGCGCGGGGTCGCGGCAGTCGGTGTCGACGTTGCACGGCCTCACCGCCACGACGCCGCCGATGCAGAAGTCCGGGTTCGTCGGCCCCGCCTGCACCTCCGCGACGCCGGGGTTCTGGTTGCGGACGTACAGGTTGTCGGGCGCCTTGACCTCGCGCCAGGGCGTCACCCGCGCCGTCTTCACCGCGAGCCGCGTCGTCGCGCCGGGCGCGCTCAGGATCGCGACGACCGGCAGCTCCGCGTACAGGCTGCAGGCGAGGCCCGGCGTCGCGCGCGCTCGCTGCGTGAGGAAGTCGAGCAGCGGGCGCAGCTCCTCGGGGATCGTGACGCGCACCGACTCGCCCTCACCGAGGTCGACGACGGTGGGCCCGGAGAGCGTCGCCGGGTCGCGCAGGACGGCGGGGTCGAGGCAGGGGGACACGCTCTCGCCCTGCTGCGGCAGGCACGCCTTCCAGCGGACGGTCGCGCCGGGGAGCCGCGCCGGGTTCGCGACGAGCGCCGTGAGCTGCACCGTCTCGCCCACGTCGGCGTCGGCGTCGGGCGCGCTGCCGACCACCTCCGCGCGCGCCGCGAGGATGCGCAGGTCGCGCACGAGGTACTGCGGCTGGAAGTTCGTGTCGCAGGAGAGGAGCGCCGCGGCGGCGGCGGCCAGCGCGGCGGCGCGCGGCGCTCGCCTCACCACTCGGCCCTCACGCCCAGCGTCGGGAACACCGGCAGCCCCGCGACGTTCACCTGGGCGCTGCAGTCGAAGTTCTGGAAGTTGAACTCGGCGTTGTCGTGGTTCGTGACGTTCTGCACGTCGAGGTAGGCCATCAGCATCCACTTATCGTGAACCCAGCGCTTGTCGACGCGCGCGTCGGCCTGGAAGAAGCCGGGGAGCCGGGCCGAGAACGGGGTCGCGGCGGGGAGGCAGCGGTAGCGGCCGCTGTTCGCGTCGTAGACGCTGCCCACGACCGGCGTGTACGGGTTCCCCGAGACGGCGCGCAGGCGCGTGCCCACCGTCCAGTCGTTCTCCGTGCGGTACGAGAGCACGAGGGTGAGGATGTTCGTCTGATCGAAGCCGAACAGGTGCCAGTCGGGGTAGGTGGGCACGGTGGGGTCGTCGCGACGGAGGCTCTTCGAGAGCGTGTACGCGAGCCAGCCGTAGAGCCCGCGGGCGAGCTGGCGCCGCACGAGCAGCTCCATCCCGTAGGCCTGGCCGAGCGTGCCGTTCGACACGAGGAGCGGATCGGACTTCGCGTCGAGCGCGCGCGTCGCACCCACCACCTGGCGCAGATCCTTGTAGAAGAACGTCAGCTCGAGGCCCGCGTCGTAGGGGAGGTCCTGCCGCAAGCCCAGGCTGTACTGGAACGCGCGCTGCGAGCCGAGGGCGGGGTTCCCGAAGGTGCTCGTCGTCTGCTGGGGCGCCGGCGGCTCGCCGTAGAGCCCCGCCGCCGCGGTGACCGTCGTGCCCGGGCGCACCTCGTAGAAGGCCGAGAGGCGTGGGTCGAGCCAGAGGCCCCCCTGCCGCAGGCGCGAGTCGCCGTCGAGCCGGAGCGAGGGGACGAGGCGGAGCCGCGGCGACGCGCGCCAGTCGGCCTCGAGGTAGAAGCCCGGGGAGATCCACGATCCGGACACGGCCTCGCCGATCTGCGCCGAGAGGTCGCCCACCACGCCGACGATCTGCCCCGGCGCGCGCAGCGGCGGCGCGTAGATCGAGTACTTGAACGAGCGCAGCACGACGTCGGCGCCGAGCTCGAACGCGAGGTGCGGCGAGGAGCGCCAGGTGAGCGCGTCGCGCAGGGAGAGCGAGGTGATGTCGGTGAGCACGCCGAAGTTCGTGCCCTGCAGCACGTCGAACTTGTCGCTCCCCACCGCGAGCGTCGCGTCGTTCGCGAGGCCGCTCGCGAAGGGCTTCTGGAACCGCACCGCGAAGCGCTCGAAGCCCGTCTCGAGGAAGAACGACGGCCTCCCGACCTGGTCCTCCGGGCGGACGAACTCGAGCTTGTCGTTCGAGCCGAACGCCGTCGCCGTGACCGTCCCCCCGAGCACCGGGTAGCTGAGCTTCACCTGGAAGTCGTAGTAGCGTGGCGCGACGCGCAGGTCGGCGGCGGTCGAGGGCGCGACGCGCGGGAGCACGATCGCGAGCACCGCGTCGACCCAGCTCCGCCGCGCGGCGACGTACACGCTCCCGTCGCCGAGCGGCACCTCGAGGAGCAAGGTCCCGTCGAAGATGTCGAGCTGCGCCGCACCGTGGAACTCCTTCCGCGGCTCGCGCGTCTTCACGTCCACCGAGCCGCCCATCGCGCGGCCATAGCGGGCGCCGAAGTTGCCCGGGTAGAACTCGAGCGCGGAGATGGTGTCGGAGGCGACGACGGAGGTGATGCCGCCGAAGTGGAAGAGGAGCGGGATCTCGATCCCGTCGAGGTAGACCCGCGTGTCCTGCGGCGCGGAGCCCCGCACCACGAGCAGCCCGATCCCGAAGGGCGAGCGCGCCACGCCGGGGAAGTTCTGCAGCACCTTGAGCGTGTCGCCCTGTGTCCCGGGCAGCGAGCGCACCTCCTCGGCGTTGAGCGTGTGGACCGAGACCTCCTTGCGATCGCGGTCCCCGCGCACCACCGCCTCGAACGGATCGTAGTGGCGGCGCGTGAGCCGGTACTCGACCTCCTTCTTCCGTCCGCGCTCGACCGTCTCGTCGGCGGCGAAGGGCTGGTGCTCGGTGGAGGCGATCTTCACCTTCACCGCGCCCGGCGCGACGCCGCGCAGCTCGAAGCGTCCGTCGTCGTCGGTCTCGGCGGTGATCCCGCCGGCGTCCACCGTCGCGTTCGCGACCGGGGAGCGCGTGCCGCGCTCGATGACGCGACCGTAGAGCGCGACCGGCGCCTCGACCGCGGCGGCGGGCGCGGGCGCCTTTCGCAGCACGAACTCGTAGCGGTAGGCGATCTGGACGGACGCCGGCTTGCCGTCGATCTCGGCGGGCTCGAACTCGAACTGCGTGACCGCGTGGATCGCGGCGGCGTCGAACGCAGGATAGGGGCTCGGCTCGGTGACGGTCGCCTGGGTGACGGCGCCGGCCTCGTCGATGACGAGGTCGAAGACGACCGCGCCGGTGATGCCGCCGGCGGCCAGGTCGGGAGGGTACTCGGCCGCGACGAAGTGGCGGAGGGTGGGGGCCTTGGTGAGGACTCCTGTCGCGGTCGGGCCTTCGCCCTTCGACTCCGCTTCGCTCTGCTCAGGGCGAACGGAGGGGGACGTCGGCGCAGCGCCGGCCATCAGTCCGCACGCCAGCGACGCCGCCCACCGACCGATCATTCGCCGAGCGTCCTCACGAGGCGCGCGCGCGCCGTCGCGAGGTCATAACCCGCCCGGATGCGCTGGGCGCGCGCCGAGGTGAGGGCCGCCTGAGCGTCT
>JBJMQK010000509.1:0-6937 GCA_045802735.1 Anaeromyxobacteraceae bacterium
GCGCGGTCAGCTCCTCGAAGCGGCGCTCGATCGCCTCGAGCTTCTTCAGCACCTCGGGAGTGAGCATGGGTTGGCTTTCTTAACCGCTCGCACGCCCCTGCGGCAAGGACGGGTCGGCGCGGCGCACGACGTCAGCCGCGCCGCGTCAGCGCGTCGGAGATCATCTTCAGCGGCGCCATGTCGACGCGGGCGCTGTCGAGCAGCACCTTGAGGAGCGTCTGCCCGACGCGGCAGAGCGCGACGAGCTGCTCGAGGCGCTGCATGCGGAAGCGCGCCGAGGCCTTCACCCGCGGGTCGACGTCGGAGAGGGCGCCCTTCACGTCCATGAGCGCGCTCTCGACCGTCGCGAGCGCCGAGTCGATGGCCTTGCGCTCGCGCTCGGCGAGCACGCGCCGCACGAGCGACCAGATGTTGGTCTCCGCCTCGAAGTGCTCCTTGCGGTCGCCCTGGACGGCGACGCTCCTCACGACGCCCCACGAGCGCAGCTCGGCGAGGCTCATCGAGAGGAGCCCGGTCGAGATCTTGAGCCGGTCGCACAGGTCGGGCGCGGCGAGCGGGCGCTCGGACAGGAACAGCACCGCCCAGATGCGGCCGAGCTGGCGCCGGAACCCCCACAGCTCCATCAGCTCGCCGATGGCGTTCGCGACGGAGATCTCCGCGCGGGCGAGCGCGTACGAGGGGGCGCGCGAGGACGCCTGGGTCTCGTTCATCGTCCGCTCCGCAGGGCGAGGTCGGCGAGCGCGCAGGCGGCGAACGCCACCGACGCGAACGCGTTGAACTGGAAGAAGGCGGCGCCGATGCGCTCCTTCCTCAGCACGCCGCCGGGGGTGGCGTACAGGTGCTCGGCGCCGAGGATGGCGGTGAGGAGCGCCGCGCCGGCGAGCCACCCGGCGCCGCGGCCGGCGAGGAGGCCCGCCGCGAGGATGAGGAGCGCCGCGGCGACGTGGAGCGCGCGCGCCCAGGCGAGGGCGCCCCGCACGCCGAAGCGCGCCGGGATGGAGTGGAGCCGGGCGCCGCGATCGAACTCCATGTCCTGCAGCGAGTAGAGGACGTCGAAGCCCGCGACCCAGGCGCCGACGCCGAGGCCGAGCACGATCGCGGCGGCGGGGGCGCGGCCGGTGAGCGCGATGGCGACGCCGATCGGGCCGAGCGCCTGCGCGACCCCGAGCCAGAGGTGCACCGCCCAGGTGAAGCGCTTCGCGTACGAGTAGCCGAGGAGGATCGCGAGCACCGGCAGCGCGAGCGCCCCGCAGACCGGCGCGATGAGCGCGGCGGCGGCGACGAACGCGGCGGCGCTCCCGAGGAGGAGCGCCCAGGCGGCGCGCGGCGAGACCTCGCCGGTGACGAGCTCGCGGCGGGCGGTGCGCGGATTCCGCGCGTCGAAGGCGCGGTCGGCGACCCGGTTCATCGCCATGGCAGCGGTGCGCGCCGCGACGACCGCGAGGACGATGAGCGCGAGCCGCGCCGGGTCGAGGCGCGCCTCGCTCGCGACCAGCACCACGGCGCTCGCTGCGAAGGGCAGCGCGAAGAGCGCGTGCTCGAACTTCACCATGCGAGAGAGGGCTGCGACGCTCATGGGGCGAGGGGCTCCGGGCGGTGGCGGGCGATCCAGGCGACCGGGCGCTCCTCGGCGCCGAAGATCGAGACGAGCCAGGCAGCGGGGTCGTCGGGCCGCGCGCCGGCGAGCGGCGCGGCGAGGACGCCCGGCGCAGCTCCGGCGGCGAGGTGCCCCACCGTCGGCGCCCCGACGGCGGACCCGTTCCATGCGAGCGGCAAGAGGCGCGCCGCGGAGACCTGGGGAAAGGCACGGGCGAGGGCGGCGAGCTCGGCGAGCGGCGACAGGGACGGCGCGGAGGCGAGGGAGTCCGTGCCGACGGCGAGCGGGATCCCGGCCGCGAGCAGGCGGGGCAGGTCGGCCGTGCGGCCGCCGATGTGGAGGTTCGAGCGGGGGCAGAGCACGATCGTCGCGCCGGAGCGGGCGAGGTCCCGGAGGTCCTCGTCGTCGAGGTCGACGCAGTGGACGGCGAGCGAGCGCGGCCCGAGGTGCGGCGCGGCGCAGGCCACGGCAGAACGCCCGAGCGGCGCCAGGGCGGTCGCGCCGAGCGCGCGCACGAGCAGCGAGAACGGGCCCGTCATCTCGGCGCAGAAGCGGCGCTCGGCGGGATCCTCCGCGAGGTGGATCGAGGCGGGGCCGGCGCGGAGCAGCGCCGCCAGGACGGGCGGCGAGGTGGAGTAGACGGCGTGCGGCGACGGGGCAATGGCGAGCCCCGCTCCCGGCGCCGGCGCCCTCTCGCGGAAAGCCTGCGCCTGGGCCTGCGCGGTCGCGATGCGCGCGTCGGAGAAGCCGAAGATCTCGTGGAACACCGTCCCGGCGAGCCCGGCGCGCGTGAGGTGCGGCAGGGAGGCGAGCGTGTTCGTCACCTCGCCGACGGCCGCGACGCCCGCCTCGCCGAGCGAGAGGATCGCGTCGTCGAGCGCCGGCCCCGGGTGCGGCTCGGTCGCGCGCGCCGACACGAGGAACTGGATCCAGGGGGCGAGCCCCTTCCCGCCCGGGATGCGCCGGTGCAGGTGCGACAGCTCGAGGTGCGTGTGCGCGTTCACGAGTGCCGGGAAGAGCACCGCGTCCTGGTGCTCGCCGCGGCCGAAGCGCCCCTCGACCTCGGCGCGAGGGCCGATCGCGACGATATGGTCGCCGTCGAGGGCGATGGCGCCGTCGCGGAGCCAGGTGGCGGCGGCGCCGGGCGCCGGTGACCCCGTGAACACGTACTCCGCGCTGACGACCCGCGTCGCCATCTACGCCCCGAGCCGCTGGTACTTCATGTTGCGGCGCGAGGGCGTGAAGCCGGCGTCGCGGATGTGCCGCTCCACCTCCTCGGAGTCCATCTGGAACGTCGTCCCGGCGGCCGAGACCACGTTCTCCTCGATCATCACCGAGCCGAAGTCGTTCGCGCCCATGTGCAGCGCGGCCTGTGCGACGCCGCCGCCCATCGTCACCCAGGAGGCCTGCAGGTTCGGCACGTTGTCGAGGACGAGGCGCGCGAGCGCGTTCATGCGCAGGTAGGCGTGCGCGGTGTTGTCGCCGGGGGTGAGGCGCGTGTTCTCCGGCTGGAACGTCCAGCAGATGAACGCCGTGAACCCCTTCGTCTCGTCCTGCAGCTCGCGGAGCCGCGCGAGGTGCGCCACGCGGTGACGGCCCTCCTCGCCCACCCCGAACATGAGCGTCGCCGTCGAGCGCAGCCCCTTGAGGTGCGCGGCCTTCATGACCGCGAGCCACTCGTCGGTCGAGCACTTGAGCGGCGCGATGCGCCGGCGCACGTCGTCGTCGAGCACCTCGGCGCCGCCGCCCGGGATCGAGTCGAGGCCGGCCGCCACGAGCCGGTCGATGGTGGCCTCGAGCGGGAGCTGGCTCGTGCGCGCGATGTGCCAGATCTCCTCGGGCGAGAGCGCGTGCAGGTTGATGGTCGGGTAGGTCGACTTCACCCAGCGGAAGAGGTCCTCGTACCACTCGATGGCGAGGTCGGGGTGGAGCCCGCCCTGCAGGAGGATCTCGATCCCGCCGACGGCGATCGTGCCCTCGATCTTCTCGGCGAGCTGCTCGCGCGTGAGGACGTACGCGTCCTTGTGGCCGCGCGGCCGGTAGAACGCGCAGAAGTGGCACGCCGTCGTGCAGACGTTCGTGTAGTTCACGTTGCGCGACACGATGTAGGTGACGGTGCCGTCGGGGTGGAGCGCGCGGCGCCGCGCGTCGGCGGCGAGCCCGAGGTCGAGGAGCGGCGCCTTCTCCTCGAGGAGCTCCGCCTCGTCGAGGTCCAGCCGCTCGCCGTCGGCGCCCTTCTGCAGCGCGGTGTCGAGCGAGACGACCCGCCGCGTGCGCTTCGTCTTCACCACGTCGTCGGCGAAGCGGAGCGTCGTCTCGGGCGCGAGGCCGAGCTTCGCCGCGAGGCCGAGGAACGCCTCGAGCCCGGTCAGCTCGTGCGGCCCGAGGCCGTAGCGGATGCGGTGGGTGAGGTAGCGGCGGTACTTCTCGACGTCGCCGCCCTTCTCCTTCGCGAACGCCTGGGCGAGCTCGGTGCGCACGCCCAGGCCCTCACGCGCCGCGCGCGTGATCTCGGCGACGTCCTCCGGCGTGAGCACGCCCGGGCGCGCCGCCCAGAGCGCGTACACCATCGGCAGGCCGGTCGCGTGCGTCCACTCGCGGCCGAGGTCGAGGACGTGGTTCGCCTTCACGTCGAAGCCGCGGTCGCCGATGACGAGCGCGCCCTTCGTCCCGGTGGCCGCGGCGAGGCCGTCGGCGGCCGGCATGGGCGTGAACTTCGGGTGGAGGCCGCGCTCGGCGAGCAGGATCTTCGCGAGGAGCTGCGAGGTGCGCGAGGCGGTGTCGAGGAAGACCTCGTCCCAGACCTCGGGCGGCTGCGCGCCGGCGAGGACCACCGTCGAGACCGGCCCGTCGGAGCCGATGGCGACGCCGGGGACGATCTCGTAGTCCTTGCCCACGAGGCCACCCACCGGCAGGAGCGCGACCCCGACCTCGCCGCGCTCGAGCATCGCCGCGCACATCGAGGGCTCGGCGAGGACGAGCTCGATGCGCGACGAGCCCTCGAGCGCGGTGGTGAGCGGGCGGGCGTTGAGGAAGGAGACGGCGGCGGCGCGGATCCTGGGCATGCGTGACCTCGGGGCCCTTCGACTACGGGCGAGCTGCGCTCGCCCTACGCTCAGGGTGAACGGATGAATCGCCCGTGCGCTCAGGGTGGACGGTTGAATCGTGCACGCGCAGCACGTGGTAGAGGCTGTCGCGCTCGGCCGGGACGCGGCCGGCGGTGCGGATGAGGCGGTGCAGCTGGCTCTCGGCGAGCGCCTGCGGCGTCTGCGCGCCCGCCATGTGGTAGATGCGCTCCTCGAGCACCGTGCCGTCGAGGTCGTCCACGCCGAACGACAGCGCCGACTGGGCGAGCCGCTCGCCGAGCATGATCCAGTACGCCTTCACGTGGTCGAAGTTGTCGAGGAAGAGGCGCGCCACCGCGTAGGTGCGGAGCCCGTCGTAGCCGGTCGGCTTCGGGAAGGCCCTCCCCATCATGTTGTGCTCGGGGTGGAAGGCGAGCGGGATGAAGACCTGGAAGCCCTTCGTCTCGTCCTGCAGCGCGCGGAGCCGCGCCATGTGGTCGACGCGCTCGTCGAGGCGCTCGATGGTCCCGTAGAGCATCGTCGCGTTCGTCTTCATGCCGAGGCGGTGCGCCACGCGGTGCACCTCGAGCCACTGCTCGGCCGTCGCCTTGTCGTCGCAGATCTTGCGGCGCACGCGCGGGGCGAAGATCTCGGCGCCGCCGCCCGGGAGCGTGACGACGCCCGCGCCCTGCAGCTCGCGCAGGACCTGCTCGTAGCTCTTCGCGAACTTCTCCGCGAAGAAGTGGATCTCGACGGCGGTGTACGCCTTGATGGCGAGCTCGGGCCAGGCCGCGTGGATGCGCCGCGGGATCTCGAGGTAGGTCTCCCACGGCAGGTCCGGGTGGAGCCCGTTCACGATGTGCACCTCGGTGATGCCGAGGGGCTTCTTCGCGAGGACGTTCTCGACCGCCTCCGCGACGCTCATCGTGTAGCCCTCGCTCGCGGTGCGGTCGTCGGGGCGCGCGAACGAGCAGAACTTGCACGACGCGACGCACACGTTCGTGAAGTTGAGGTGCGCGTTGCGGTTGTAGAAGGTGAGGTCGCCGTGCCGCGCCTCGCGAACGTGGTTCGCGAGCGCGCCGAGCGCGGCGAGGTCGTTCGTCTCGAGGAGGCGCAGCGCGTCCTGCTCGGAGAGCCGCTCGCCGGCGAGCACGCCGTCGCGGATCGTGCCGAGGCCGGCGCGCTCCAGCGCGCGGTGAGAGAGGGTCGAGAGGTCACGGCGGCGGACCGTCGCTTCGAGTCCCGCGGCCTCGATGCTGCCGCCGTGACCGGGATCCGGCGCCTGCGGCGCCTCAGCCCGGGGGGAGAAACTCTCCCCCCGAGACCCCCCATCGCGAGCGTCATCGAAATCGAGCACTGCCATCAGTCCTCCACCGGCTCGAGGCGGGCGCGGGGTGCGAGCCCCTCCCAGCGCCGCATCAGCTCGTTCGGGATGCCGAGGCGATCGAGGAGCCGCGCGACGACGGTGTCGACGAGCTCTCCGATGTCCTTCGGGTTCGAGTAGAAGCTCGGGCAGGCGGGCATGACGAACGCGCCCGCCTCGATGACCTGGGCGATGGCGCGCGCGTGCACGAGCGAGATCGGCGTCTCGCGCAGGCAGAGCAGGAGCCGCCGCCGCTCCTTCAGCATGACGTCGGCCGCGCGGCCGACGAGGTCCATCGAGACGCCGTGCGCGATGCGCGCGAGCGCGCCCGCCGAGCAGGGCACGACCACCATGGCGTCGTACGGCGCGCTCCCCGAGGCGAAGGGCGCGGTGAAGTCGCGGTTCTTCCACACCGGGAACGGGTACGCCGGTTCGCTCCCGATCTCCTGCTTCCACACCTGCTTGCCCGTCTCGGTGAAGACGAGGTCGACCTCGACGCCGTGCGCGCGCCCCTCGGTCGCGAGGAAGTCGAGGAGCCGCTTCGCGTAGGGGGCGCCCGAGGCGCCGCTCACGGCGACGACGAGCTTCATGCCTTCACCGCCACGACGAGCCCGCACACGCCGGGGAAGAGCGTGTCGGCGCGGACGTCCCGGAACCCGGCGGCGCGGCAGCGCTCCATGAACTCGGGCATCGAGACGAAGCGCTCCATCGAGGCGACGAGGTAGCGGTAGGCCTCGGGGTCGGGCGAGAGCACGCGGCCGAGGACGGGCAGCGCGAGGCGGTTGTACGCGCCGTGGACGAAGCGCGAGCCGGACGACTCGGGGCGGAAGAACTCGAGGACGCCGAGGCGGCCGCCGGGGCGGAGCACGCGCACGAGCTCGGCGAGGCCGCGGTCGAGCGACTCGAGGTTCC
>JBJMQK010000513.1:0-2708 GCA_045802735.1 Anaeromyxobacteraceae bacterium
CCGTCTACGCGCTCCCGCGCAACGACGAGACGCAGGAGGACTTCCAGTGGGTCCTGCGCGAGGTCGTGAAGGGCGGCGGCGGCGCCTCGATCGTCGAGGCCCGCTTCAGCGAGGCCCGCCTCCCGAGAACCGCCGGATCGAGGTGGCGAACCAGATCGCACGCCTCCGTCAGCGCCTGTCGGAGCTCGACGCGATCGACTTCTTCGGGGCACCCGGCCGCGAGATCGCGGAAGGCACCGTGTCCGGGATGGAGGGACGCATGAAGCCCACGACGGGATCGCATGAGCGGGCGAAGCCGGCGGTCCGCAAGGAGGAGTACCGCGGCAGGACGTGGGTCACACGGTCCGGCATCAAGGTCGACCGGATGGCGAGCGCGTGGCTCATCCGGAAATTCATCGACCCGCAGGCGCGGTTCAAGTTCGTGCCGGCGAAGGGGTACGAGCCGCAGAAGAACGAGGTGCGCTTCGACATGTTCGAGGCGGAGTTCACCCATGACGGTGACCTCTGCACGTTCGAGGTCCTCGTCGAGCGCTTCGGCCTCACGGATCCGGCCCTGCGCCCGATCGCCGAGATCGTCCACGACGTCGACGTGAAGGACGTGAAGTACCGCCGCGAGGAGGCACCCGGCGTCGGCCAGGTCGTGGCCGGGATCGCGGCGGCGCATGCGGACGACGAGGCGCGGCTCGAGCGCGGGAGCGCGCTCTTCGACGACATGTACGCGCTCCACAGCGTCGCGTCGAAGCACTGACTCGCGGTCCAGGCGGAGGAAGGATGCGAGCGACACACCTCATCCCGCTGCTCCTTGCCATCGGCGGGAGGGCCGGAGCCCAGGACGCGGCGAAGACGTGGGACTTTCAGGTGGGGCTCTGGACGAAGGCCGACTCCGTCACGAACTTCGATGGCCTCTCGGTCCGGCGGCTGCAGTGAGTGAGACGCATCGTCAGCGCGCCTTCTCCCCGTCCGCGCGCGCGCGCGACGCCGGGTAGGGGTCGTGGAACGTGAGCAGGCGCCCGTGGTCGGGGTCGCAGACGTAGACGTTCCCGCGATCGTCGGCGGTCACGCAGTGCGCCTCGCGCGCCGTCGGCACCTTGCCGAGGACGGAGAGCGCGCCGTCGCGGCCGACTCCGATGACGGTGAGGTCGGCCGCGCCGCCGCCCGGCACGTAGAGGTGCGACAGCTCCGCGCCGTAGGCGATGATGTCGACGCCGTCGCCCGCCGGCGCGCGGCCGACGACCTTGCCGTCGTGGCCAGCATCGAGGAGCACCGCCTTCCCCTCCTCGCAGCCGACGAACACGAACTGGCGCGCGGGGTCGAGCGCGAGCCCGCGCGCGCCCTTGCAGCCGTTCTTCCAGCGCGCGACGACGCGCCGCGACTCGACGTCGATGGCGATCGTCGCGTCGTGCCAGGTATTCGTGTAGGCGCGGTGCCGCCCCGCGTCGATCTCGAGCGACTCGGGGCCGTCGGGGACGTCGATGCTCCCGCCGCGCGCGAGCGTCGGCGGCGACCCCTCGCCGAGCTTGAACAGCTCGATGACCTTCTTCCCGGGCTCCGTCACCCACAGCTCGCGCGTCGGCTCCACCCAGCGCACGTAGTCCGGCACGGCGCCGAGCTTCGCGCGCGCCACGATCTGGCGCGTCCGCGCGTCGGCGACGAGCACCTCCTGCTGCGTGCGATCGGTCGCGAAGACGAGGCCGGCGCCGCTGTCGGCCGAGGTGGTGCTCTCGCCATGGCTGCGCCCGCCCGCCTCACCCGGCTTCGCCGCGCTGAAGCCGGCGATCTCCTCGACGGCGCGCCGCTCGGGATCGACGAGATCGACGCGGCCGGTGCGCCCGGCGGGCACGAGGACCTTGCGCAGCTCGGTGGAGAAGCGGAGGTCGTCGAAACCGACCGGGCCGTCGGCGCCGGGCAGCTCGAGGGGCGCGAGCGAGGCGGGCGCGGCGGCGAGCGTGGCGAGCAGGGCGAGGTGCCTCATCGATGCCTCCTACGAGAGCGGGCCTCCGAAGAGCCCGGGGACGAGCGCGCGCAGCACGCCGAGCATGCCGCCGGCGAGGACGACGACGACGACGTTGAGCCGCCACTTCCAGAACGTGAGCACCGCGAACGCCGACAGGCCGAGCACGACCGTGATCCAGTCGTTCGAGCCGCTCGGCATGAAGGCAAACCTTTGCGAGGGGGATCGAGATCGAGAAGATGAGGCCGACCACGCCCGAGGTGACGCCGCGCAGGAACTCCTGGCGTATACCTCCAGCTCGACGATCGCCGGCCTTGAGTAGTGTCCCGGCTCGCCGGCAAGGGAAACGCAAAGACCGGCCACCGTCGACCGGCCATCGCCTTCCGGCAGATCGAGGCCCAGCTCACGGCCCTTATCCCGGATGGGGAGGTCGCCGCGAACGACGGTGACACTCACGGTCGCAGGATCAGTCGCCGCTCCCCTTGCGCCCGCGAGTAGAGGCGGCGAGGTCCTGACCCCGGAGGTGAGTACGCCAGCGATGATCTAGGACGGCACCACACCGCTCCGTCACAACCCCGCCTGACTAGCAGTGCGGGGTGATCGCAAAAAGTTAAAGCCCCGGATCGGGCGGTCACGTGACACGACGGCGAGGGGGAAGGCACAGGTCGCGGGGCAACACGATCACGACCCCACCGATCGGCCACGGCCATGACCACGGCGAACCGAGAAGCCGGTTCGCCGTGCCCGCGCGGCGTCC
>JBJMQK010000545.1:0-2604 GCA_045802735.1 Anaeromyxobacteraceae bacterium
TAACCTCGCCGTGCTGCAGGGCGTTGCCCAGGAGGTTCGAGAGGACCTGCGCGAGGCGGCCGGGGTCGCCCTCGAGCGCGAGGTCGCCCGAAGCCGCGAGCGCGAGCCGCGCCGCGTCGGCCACGTCCGTGAATTCGAGGATCGCGCGGCGCGCCAGCTCGCCGAGGTCGACGCGCTCCTTCTCGAGCGCGACGGCGAGGCCGTGGCGCACGCGGTCGAGGTCGAGGAGGTCGCGCAGCAGCGCGCTCATCCGGCCGGCGCTCGCCGCCATGAGCTCCACCGTCTGGGCCTGCTTCGGCGTGAGGTCGCCGCGCTTCGCGAGGAGCCAGGCTGCGATGCGGATCGAGGAGAGCGGCGTGCGCAGGTCGTGGCCCACGACCGCCATGAGCTGCTCCTGCGCCAGGCGCGCGCGCTCGGCCTCGCGCCGGGCCTCCTGCTCCGCCTCGAACAGGCGGGCGCGGTCGAACGCCTGCGCGCTGAGCTGCGCGAGCGCCTCGACGAAGGCGCGCTCCGCCGCGCCGAGGCGCCGCGAGCGGTCGAAGGTGAAGCCGATGACGCCGGGGCAGCGCTCGCCGACGACGAGCGGCACGACCGCGCACCCGGTCTCGCCGCGGAGCGAGCGGAGCGGCTCGAGGACCGGGTAGCGCGCGCGGATCTCCTCCGCCGTCTCGAGCCAGATGGCCTTCCGCCCGAGCACGGCGTCGCGGACCGGGAGGCGCTCGCCCGCGCGCGCGGCGGCGTCGAGCATCTGGAACTCCGGCTCGCTGACGCCGTGCCCGAAGACGAGCTCGAGGCGCGACGAGCGCATCGCCCACATGATGCCGACGGCCCGCGCCCCGAACTGCTGGAGGCCCTCCTCGACCAGCACGCGGGCGACGTCCTTCATCGTCACCGCCGAGGAGAGCGCGGCGGTGAAGTGCTGGAGGCGGGTGACGCGCTCGGTGGCGGCGCGCGCCTCGCGCTCGGCGGCGCGCGTGCGGGTGACGTCGCGGCACACGACGAGGACGCCCCCGCCGGTGCCGAGCGGGATGACCGAGCCCTCCCACCAGGCGTCGGCGCCTGCGTTGGAGTACGGCTGCGGCGCGAGGGTCGCGAGCTCGCCCGCGCGCGCGCGCGCCACGGCGGTGGTGAGAGCCTCGCCCGCGCCCGGCAGGAGGGCGAGGATGTCGCGGCCGATCGCGGCCTCCTCGGAGGCGGCGCCGACGAGCTCGAGCCACGGCGCGTTGGCGCGCAGCACGACGCCCTGCTCGCTCGCGAAGCAGGCGCCGATACCCGCGCGGGCGAGCGCAGCGTCGAGGACGTCCGGCGAACCGCGCGTCGCGCGATCGCCCCCCTCACCGGGCGCCCCCGCGCCCCGCCTGGTGTCATCCGTCGACGTTTTGCTCTCCCGTACGAACGATGCCGGGGCTCGCCCATACTCTACGCGAGCCGCGCCATCGGGCACCAGGCGGGGGCGCTCGTTCGGGGGATGAGGGGCTGTGCCGGCGGGCGGTCAGGCTGCCGTGGGATCGCTGCCGGTCGCGAGCGCCGGGACGCGCGCGGCGAGCGCGAGGTGCGTCTCGCTGCGGAGGACCGCCCGCGCCGCGGCCGCGTCGGGCGCGGGGCCGGCCCACGTGAGGAGCCGGTCGACGCGGGCGCGCGCCTGGGCGAGGCGTTCGCGCGAGACGGCGCCGGTCTCGACGGCGCGGCGGGCGAGGTCGATCGCGCGGTGCTGGACCGTCGCCTCGTGGCAGACGAGCAGCGCGTCCACGCCGGCGGCGAGCGCGGAGGGGACGGCCTCCTCGAGCGGGAAGTGCTCGGCGACCGCCTTCATCTCGAGGTCGTCGGAGATGACGCAGCCGTCGTAGCCGCACTCGTCGCGCAGGAGCCGCATGACCGGGGCGGAGAGCGTCGCGGGGCGCGCGGGGTCGAGGGCGTCGAAGACGACGTGCGCCGTCATGACCGAGGCGACGCCGCCGGCCGCCAGCGCGCGGAACGGGACCAGCTCGATGGCGCGCAGGCGCTCGAGCGCGTGCGGGAGCCGGGGGAGGTCCTTGTGCGAGTCCTGGCTCGTGTCGCCGTGGCCGGGGAAGTGCTTCGCGCAGGCGGCGACGCCGGCGGACTGGAGCCCCTGCGCGAGGGCGACGCCGAGCCGCGCCACCGCGGCGGGATCGCGCGCGAAGCTGCGGTCGCCGATGACCGGGTTCGCGGGGTTCGTATCGACGTCCACGACCGGCGCGTAGTCCTGATCGATGCCGACGGCGCGCAGCTCCCGGCCGAGGAGCGCGCCCACCTCGCGCGCGAGCGCCGCGTCGCCGGTCGCGCCGACGGCGCGCATGGGCGGCAGCTCGGTGAACCCCTGCGGCGCGCGCAGCCGCGCGACGCGCCCGCCCTCCTGGTCGATGGACACGAGGAGCGGCCGCCCCGCGGCGCGCTTCAGCTCCGCGACGAGCGCGGCCACCTGCTCCGCGTCGACGACGTTCCGCGCGAAGAGGATGACGCCGTAGACGCCGCGGCGGATGAGCTCCAGCACCTCGGGTGAAGGGGAGGTGCCGCGGAAGCCGACGCAGAAGAGCGAGGCGAGGTCGTGGTCGAGGGAGTTCATGGGGGGGCGTCCTTCGACTC
>JBJMQK010000584.1:0-4229 GCA_045802735.1 Anaeromyxobacteraceae bacterium
CGACGCTCGCCGCACCTCGACGAGCGTGCCGGTGGGGAGGGGCTCGGCCGCGGGCGCGGTCACCGCACCTCCGGCGCGAGGTCGAGGTGGAGGAGGCGCTCCGCGTTCAGGTGATAGACCTGCTCGAGCGCCTCGCGCGGCAGGCCCACGCCCTCGACCGCCCCGGTGCCCTGGATCGGCGTGGGGCTCGGGATGCCGCGGTCGCGCGTCTCGAAGAAGCGGTAGGTCCCGTCGAAGAAGCGCGCCATCGCCACGCCGCGCGCGATCTTCGGATCGACGACGTAGGGCTGGCCGGCGCCGTAGACGATCCCCTTGAAGTCGGGGCCCTGCACCACCTCGAACCCGGAGCCGAAGAGGACGCGGTCGGGGTGTGCGAGGATCGCCTCGCGCGCCGCGGCCGCGCGCCGGCCCAGCTCCGGGACGCGCGCGGCGGTGTCGATCCAGAGGTTCGGGAGGCGGTCCATGAGCGCACGGACCGCCGCCGGGTCCTCGGCGTCGTTGCCGAAGTGCGCGCCGACGAACGTGACCTTCGGGTGGCGCTCGACGACGCGCACGAACTCCGCGAAGACCTCGTGCCACGCCGGGTAGCGGCTGCGATCGGCGAGCGACCACGCTGGCACGAGGGCCAGCTCCTCGGAGCGCTCGTTGCCAGGGCCGGGCGGCTCGAAGAAGGCCTTCGCGTCGCCGGCGTGGAGGACGACGGGGAGCCCGAGCCGCTCGCACGCCTGCCAGATGGGCTCGAGCGCCCCCGAGTCCACCGGCACGCGCGCCTCGAGCTGCGGCGCGCCGCGCGCCACCTTCGCCTCGTCGACGACGGCGAGGCCGAGCGCGCGCGGGACGTCGAGCCCCTTCGCGCCGAGGCGCTGGCCCTCCGCGAGGCGCGCCGCCTCGCGCGCGGCCCACGCGTCGGAGCAGCAGCCCTGGAAGTCGGGGTTCATGAAGACCGACACGCGCGCGCCGTAGGGGCGCGCCGCCGCGAGCTGCGCCTCGAGCTCGCCGCCGCTCCAGCCGCCGGAGAGGTTCACGATGGCGCGGAGGCCGTTCGCCTCGGCGACGCGGATGGCGTCGGCCACCGCGCCCGGCCCGAAGCGGACGTGGGCGTCGATGCGCGGCACGTCGAGCGGCGGGAAGAGCGCGGGCGGGATGAGCGTCTCGCGACCGAGCCGGTCTGCCGCGAGGTGCGTCGCGCCGAGCGTGAACGCGACGGCGCTCGCGCAGAGCGCGGCGAGGATGAAGGTGACGCGGGCAGGGCTCATGGCGGCACCCGATTGCGTTAGTCCGGGGCGCTGCTTCCGCCGCCATGAACGGATCCGGCGCCTGCCGGCGCCTCACTCCGGGGGGAGAAGCTCTCCCCCCGAGACTCCCCATCGCAAGGGTCGACGCGATCGAGCACCGTCATCACGCCCGCCATGCTACCGCCAAGCCGGGCGGTCCGCGCGGCGGAGGAGCCAGAGGAAGAGCGGTCCGCCGAGGAACGCGGTGAGCGCGCCCACCGGCGGCTCGGTGCCGAGCGCGAGGAAGAGCAGGCGCGCGAGGGCGTCGGCGAGGACGAGGAAGGCCGCGCCGAACAGCGCCGAGGCGGGGACGAGGAGGCGGTGATCGGGCCCGAGGACGCGCCGCGCGGCGTGCGGCACGATGAGCCCGACGAAGCCGACCATGCCGGAGAGCGCCACGGCGGCGCCGGTCGCGGCGCTCGCGGCGAGGAGCACCGCCGCGCGGGCGCGCCCGACGTGGACGCCGAGGCTCGCCGCCTCGTCGTCGCCGAGCGCGAGGCGGTTGAGCCGCGCCGAGAGGAGGACGAGCGCGGCGACCGCCGCGCCGACGCACGCCGCGCCCACCGCGAGCGTCCGCGCGTCCTCGTAGCCGACCGCGCCCATGAGCCAGTAGAGGAGCCGCGCCGCCTGCTCGGGCGGGACGAGCACCTTGAGGACGGTGATCACCGCCGCGGCGAACGCGTTGAAGACGACGCCGACGAGCAGGGCCGCCTCGGGCACGAGCCGCCCGCCGATGCGCCCCATGCTGAAGACGAGCAAGGTCGCGGCGGCCGCGCCGGCGATGGACCCCGCGGCGACCGGCGGCGCCGAGCCGAGCACGACCCCGAGCGGCGCGAGGAGGTGCGAGGCGAGCGTCGCGGCGAGGAGCACGAGCGTGCCGCCGAGGGCGGCGCCGCCGGAGACGCCGAGCACGAACGGCTCGGCGAGCGGGTTCCGGAGGAGCGCCTGGAGCGCGGTGCCGGCCGCGGCGAGGCCGCAGCCGACCACGGCGCCGAGGAGCGCGCGCGGCAGCCGCAGGCCGACGAGGATGGCGCGGTCGGGCTCGGCGCCGGCGAGCGCGCGCGAGAGCGAGATCGGCTGTGCGCCGAGCGCGCAGGACGCGACCAGCGCGGCGACGACGGCGGCGCTGCCGAGGCCCACGACGAGGAGCGCGCGGAGGCGCATCAGCGCGCCTTCGCCCGTGCCCATGCCGCGAAGGCGGCGGACAGCTCCTCGAGCGCGCGGCCGAGGCGGGGGCCGGGCCGGAGCGCGGAGTCGTCGCGCAGGCGGTGGACGGCGCCGTTCCGCACTGCCGCGATCGCGCCCAGGCGGGCGAGGCCCTCCGCCGGCTCGAGCACCGCGCCGTCCACCACGAGGTCGGGCGCGTCGGCGACGGCGCGCTCGAGCGGGTAGATGGGCCAGGCGTGCGGGCCCTTCACCACGTTGTCGCCGCCGCACAGGCGCACGAGCTCGTCGGGGAAGCTCCCCGGGCCGGCGACGACGAGCGGGTCGCGGCCGACGACGAAGAGGACGCGCGGGCGGGGCCCGCGCACGGCGCGTCGACGCGCCGCCTCGATCGACGCCTCGAGCGTGCGCGCGAGCCGCTCGCCCGCCGGCGCGTCGCCGAGCGCATCCGCGATGAGCCGCGAGGCGGCGAGGACGTCGGCGACGCCGATGACGGGGATCGCGCGGACGGGCACGCCGAGCAAGGCGATGCGGCGGACCGCGGGGAGCGCGCCGCCGTCGGTCACCCAGAGGACGAGGTCGGGGCGCAGCGCGAGGACCGCCTCGGGCGAGGGGTCGAGGAAGCCGCCCACGCGCGGGAGCGCCTTCACCTCGGGTGCGTCGTCGTAGCGGGTGACGCCGACGAGGCGGTCGGCGAGCCCGAGCGCGACGACGGTGTCGGTGAGCGAGGGCGCGAGCGCGACGACGCGCCGCGGGACGGGCGGCGCCTTGGGCCCGAGCCACTCCGCGCCTCCCGCCGCGGCGCCCGCCTCGTGCGAGGCGAGCGCGGCGGCGGGGAGGAGGGCGGCGAGGACTGCCGCCAGCCGAGCTCGGCCGTGCGGCCAGCGCGACGAACGCGCGGGTCGGCCGGGCGCTACCGCACGCATGCGAGATCGGCGACGAACGCGAACCCCTTCACCGGGCAGATATCGTTCGAGGTCGCCACCGCGCCCGTCGTCGCATCGAACTCGAGCACCTTCCCGCTCTCCGTCGCCCCAGCGTAACCCTTCCCACCGCACAGGGCGAGCGCGTCGATGGCGCTCGTCGTGGGGACGACGGTCCCTGGCTGCGGCGTCGCGCCGGCGATCGACACGGGCAGGAGGCCAGCGCCCTGCACCGCGACGAAGTCGAAGAAGCCGCAGCCGACCCACAGCGTCGAGCCCGACACGACCAGGGCGCCCGCGTTGAGGCAGGTCGGTCCGAGGTCGAGCGCGGTGTCGCCCACGATCGTGTCGGTGCTCGGGTCGATCACGACGAGCTTCCCGTTCGCCCCGGGCACCTGCGCGAACGAGGTGTCCTGGATGTTGGTGAGCGCCACGTAGATCCGGCCGTTCGCCTCGAGGACGCGCGCGGGACCGGCGACCGCCGTCTGTGGCGCCGGGCCCGCGGAGGTCGTGCCGAAGCGCGCCAGGTCGATGCGCTTCAGGACGACCGGCGCGCGCGGCGCCGAGACGTCGAGCACCGTGACCGCGCTGGCGTTGTTCAGCGCCATGTAGGCCTTCGCCCCCGAGAACGCGATGTTCTTGGGGTTGAGGTTCTCGCCGGGGGTCCCGAGCGCCACCTCCTTCACGACCTGGCCCAGGGCGGGATCGATGACGACGAGCGTCTGGGACTGCGAGCTCGAGGCCCAGAGCAGGCCGCCGTGCTCGGTCAGCGTCGAGAGGTCGGGCCGCGTCGCGACGACCGGGATCGCGGGTGATGCGGTGAGCGGCGCGAGCGTGAACGGCGTCACGTCGCTCGAGAGGTCGTTCG
>JBJMQK010000617.1:0-3354 GCA_045802735.1 Anaeromyxobacteraceae bacterium
TGAAGAGGTAGTTGTCCTCGAGCGTGTCGAACTGGACGCCGATCTTCTCGGCGCCGACGAACGCCTCGAGCGTCGGCAGGTTGGGGATGACGTTGCGGTTGCGGGCCACGACGATCCGCTCCCGGAAGTACGGCGCGAAGAAGGACGGCTTCGGGATCGCGCCGGTCGCGACGCCCGGTCTGGTGGTGAACGGCTGGGACGTCGGCCTCGCCGTGAAGGCGGAGGCCGTCGAGCTCGCCGCCGACCTGGCGAAGGCGATGACCGCGATCGCCGCCGACGGGACGCTGGAGAAGATCTTCACGACTCGGGGAGTCACGTATGCGCCGCCTCGCCCTGCTCAGGCCCAGTGACGTCGCTGCGCTCTCGCTCGCCGCCCTCGCAGCGCTCGCAGCAAGGCCCGTAGCGGCGGCCGACGCCGAGGAGCCGGCCGCGGCACCGGCCGCGGCGGCCCTGCCCGCGATGGGCGAGGAGATCGTCGTCACCGGCACGCGCCTCCCGCGGTCGGTGCGCAACTCCGCCGAGGCGGTGACGGTGCTGCCGCGGAGCGAGATCGACCGGAGCCCGACGAAGACGGTCGACGAGCTGCTGCGCCAGGTCCCGTCCTTCGGCCTGTTCCGGCGCACGAGCAGCGTCGTCGCCGACCCGAGCGCGCAGGGGGTGAACCTGCGCGGCCTCGGCCCCTCCGGCGTGTCGCGGAGCCTCGTGCTCGTCGACGGGATCCCCGCGAACGACCCGTTCGGCGGCTGGGTCTACTGGCGCGCCATCCCGCGCACCGGCATCGACCACGTCGAGGTGGTGCCCGGTGGCGCGTCGGCGCTCTACGGCAACTACGCGCTCGGCGGCGTCACGCAGGTGATCTCGCGGCCGCTCACCCGCAGCGTCGACGCCTCGACCGAGTGCGGCACCTCCGAGAGCTGCCTCGTCGGCGCGCGCGCCGCGAACACCTGGGGCCCCGTGGGGGCGTCGATCGAGGGCGACTTCCTCCACTCGCGCGGCTACGAGGTCGTCGCGCCGTCCTCGCGCGGCGCGATCGACGGCCTCACCCCGAGCGATCACGGGTCCGTGAACGGCCGCGTCGAGGCGCGCGCGACGCCCGACCTCGCGTTCACCCTCCGCGGCGGCTGGTTCAACGAGGACGAGAACGGCGGCACGCGCTTCACGACGGCAGGGGCGACCACCTACACCTACGCCGCGAGCGCCCGCTACACGCCCGAGCGCGTCGGCGCGCTCGACGTCTCGGTGTACGGACACAAGGGCGAGTTCAGGCAGAATCGCGCGGCGCTCAACTCCTCCGGGCCGCCGCGCTCGTCGGAGACCCTCGGCGCGACGCAGGTGGTGCCGACGCACGACCTCGGGACCGCGGTCCTCTGGACGAACGCGCCGCTCGAGGCCGCCGGGACGCACACCCTGATGGTGGGGATCGACGCGCGGCGCATCACCGGAGATACCCACGAGGACCTCTTCACCGGGCCGACGTCCATGCGCGACGCGAAGGGCGAGCAGCGCCTGTACGGCGTCTTCGCGCAGGACGTGTACGACGTCTCCGAGGCCGTGTCGGCGACCGCGGCCCTGCGCTACGACCGATGGGAGAACCTCAACGCCAGCCGGCTCGAGCTGAGCAAGACCGCGGCGCCGGCGTTCACCGCCTTCGCTGACCACGCCGAGGGCGCCTTCTCCCCCAAGCTCGGCCTGCGCGTCCGCCCGCTCGAGTGGCTCACGCTGCGCGCGTCGGCCTACCGGTCGTTCCGCGCGCCGACCTTGAACGAGCTGTACCGGCCGTTCCAGGTGGGCACGATCCGCACGCTCTCCAACGAGAACCTGAACGCCGAGACGCTGGACGGCGCCGAGGCCGGCGTCGAGCTGTCGAGCGCGCACGGCCTGCGCACGCGCGTGACCGGCTTCTGGAACGTGCTGCACGACCCGGTCAGCAACGTCACGTGCCCGGCCGCGTCGGCGGGCGCGCCGTGCGCGAGCCCCACCCGCCAGCGCCAGAACCTCGGCGACGCCCGCATCCGCGGCGTCGAGACGGAGCTCGGGTGGCGCTTCGCCCGCCCCTTCATCGTGACGGTGGGCTACACGTTCGTCGAGAGCCGCATCACCTCCGCGCCGGGCCAGGACGCGCTCGTGGGCAAGGAGCTGCCGCAGGATCCGCGGCACCGCGCGAGCGCCTCGCTCGCGTTCGACGACCCCCGCCTCTTCACGGCGGCGGCGCAGGTCCGCTACGTCTCGCGGCAGTTCGAGGACGACCTGAACACGTCGCCCATGGCCGGCATGACGCTCGTCGACATCTCGCTGCAGCGCCGGGTGGCTCCGGACGTCGAGCTGGTGTTCGCGATCGAGAACCTCTTCGACACCCAGTACCTCGTCGGGCGCGCCGGGATCGACACCGTCGGGCAGCCGCGCTTCGTGCACGGCGGGCTCAGGATGCACTTCGGCGGGTGACGCGTTGTTCGAGGCGGCGGCGGACGGCGGCAGCGCGCGCCGCGCGGCGCGCCGGGGCGGCTGGTTGGCCGCGTCGCTCGCGGCGCAGGCCGCGCTCGTCGCCGGGCTGGTCGCGTTCGCGCCGCGACGACCCGCGCCGCCCGTCGAGGGTCCGCTCGTCGAGGTGAAGCTCTTCCGCGCCGCGGCGACGCCCGCGACGCCGTCGGTGCGCGCGCCACCGCCTCCGCCCGCCGCGGCACCGGTCGCGAAGCGATCGCTCCCGTCGCCGGCGCGACGCCCGACCGTCGCTCGCGTCGTCCAGCCGAAGGAGCCGCCGCCGGCGGCGTCGACGCCCGACCGCGAACCCGAGCTTCCGACCTCGCCCCCGACCTCCAGCGCGGCCGCGGGCGAAGGCGTCGTCGGCGGCGTCGAGGGCGGCGACGCCGCGTCGCAGGGCAACGGCGGCGCCGATCCAATCCCGACGCCCGCGCGCGCCGAGTTCGACGCGTCGATGAGTCGCCCCGTGCTCGTCTCCGGGCCGAAGCTCGAGTACACGCGCGCCGCCCTCGAGCACGCCGTGGACGGCGAGATGGTGGTGAAGTGCGTCATCACCGTGGACGGGCGGGTCTACGACTGCCGCGTCCTGCGCACGCTGCCGTTCATGGAGCGCGCCGTCGTCGAGGCCCTGGAGCGACGTCGCTACCGGCCCGCGGAGCGCGGCGGCCGCCCGCTCGAGGTCGCCTACACGTTTCGCATCAAGCTCGGCGCGAACTGAGCGAAGGGTGACAGCGGTATCGCCCCCCCGGCCGCGGCGCCGGCGTGACATGTCACGCGCCGGGTGACGGTGGTGCGCACGCGACGCCAGCGCGCGGCAGGCGGGTCACTCCGGGCGAATGGCGCGTAAGCCTGCGTACACGCAGCCCGAATGACGTC
>JBJMQK010000638.1:0-2897 GCA_045802735.1 Anaeromyxobacteraceae bacterium
CGGCGCGATGGACCTCGCGCTCGCCGAGCGCATCGTCACGCAAGCAGGAGGCACGCTCGAGCGGCTCGCGGTGCCGGGGCGCGGCGCGCTGTGCCGGGTGTCGTTCCCGGACGCCTCCGGCGCGCGCAGGGCAGGGTGATCGGGTGCCCGTTCCTTTGACACCTCGATCACTCGCCGTTACCATTCCCGGGCTCTCGCGCGGGGGTTCACATCGTCCGGCTCGGCCACATCAGCGACCTGCACCTCGCCGACCGCGCGCGGTACCCGCGGAACGGCCTCAGCGCCCGGCACTGCGATCGCCACTCGCCCAAGATCCTGAAGAAGATCCTGACGGCGCTCGAGGAGGAGCGCATCGACCACCTCGTCGTCACGGGCGACCTCACGCTCACGAGCGAGTCGTCGGAGTTCGCGCGCGCGGCCGAGCTACTCTCGCCCTGGATCGAGCGGCGGCAGCTCACGCTGCTCCCCGGCAACCACGACGTCTGGACCTACGAGGCCGCCGCCACCTGGCGCTTCCTGCGCGAGCTCGGCCCGGACGGGCGCGGGACGAAGAAGCCGCACGCCGTCTACCCGCTCGCGGTGGAGCTGTCACCCGAGGTGACGCTCGTCGCGCTCGACAGCGCGCGCTACGGCGAGGACCCGATGACCACCCCCGGCGCGCTCGGCCCGGAGCAGATCGCGCACGCGCGCGAGCTCGTCCGCGACGCGGCGAAGGCCGGTCGCGCGGTGGTCCTCGCGCTGCACCACCACCTCGTCATCCCGCCCGAGCGCGTCCCGTCCGACGCGAACCTCGCCCGCATGCCGCTCGCCGACGCCGACAAGGTGGTGCGCCTCCTGGCCGAGCTTCCGGTGGCGCTCGTCGTCCACGGGCATCGCCACACGAGCTTCCGCGTGGATCTGCCCGGCGTCGGCGGCCCGACGCCCGTCATCTGCGCCGGTTCGGCGAGCCGCGTCGCCGACGAGCCCGCCCGCCGCCCGCGCGCGCTCGTGTACGAGCTCGACGCGAGCGGCCTCCACGGCGTCGCCTCGCTCGTCACCGCGGCCTGAGTCCGGGCACGACCCCCGCTTCGACTCCGGGCGAAGGAACGTCCTTGCCTCGGCCGCGCCCCGACGGTATCCCTGGCGCATGAAGGCCCTCCGCGTCGTCCTGCCGCTCGCGCTCGCTGCCGCGGTCCTCGTCTTCGCGCTGTCGCGCAAGGGCGGACGCGACGGCGAGGGCTACCTCGTCGAGCGGCAAGCCCTGCAGCGCGAGATGCTCGAGCGTTCGGCGGTGGCGCGCGGGCTCGCGGGTCCGCCCGGCGCGGAGGAGGCGCGCGCGGTGGTGCGCTGGTGGTTGGACGCGTCCGCCGCGCTCAAGAACCGCCACCCGGGCGCCGCCGGGAAGGACGGCGCCGCGCCAGCCGCCGAGAAGAGAGGCGACGAGAAGAAGGGCGACGACGCCGAGTTCCGCGCCTACGCGCAGGATCGCGTCGAGGCGCTGCGCTCCGGGTACCAGCCGCTGCTGTCCGCGTCCGAGCAGGGGCTCCGCCTCGACCTCCTCGCGATCCGCGCCGCCGAGCACCCGCAGAGTCACGCCCGTGCGCTGCGGGTGGACTTCGCGCTGTGGGGCGCGCCGCGCCGGGTCGACCGCGAGAGCGCCGCTTCGGCGGGGACGGCGCGAGGGCAGGCGCGCGTGGTGGTGCCGGTGGCGTTCCGCCAGCTCGCGCTCCGGTTCGTGGACGGCGCCGGCAAGACCTATGGCGAGAGCTCGGGGCCCGGCGACCCCTACCTCGCGCTCCGCGATCCCGATCGCTTCGGCGACGCGCTGCCCCCCGGGATCGTGTTCGGGACGTGGTGGCTCGACCCGTTCCCGCGCGAGGCCGCGCGCGTCGAGCTGACGATCGCCCTGCAGGCTCAGGGCACGAGCAGCGCGTCGCTGTCGCCCACGTTCCGCTGGGAGGTGCCGGCGCAGGACGAGTGGAAGCTCCGGCCGGGCGAGGTGTTCCACGCCGAGACGCGCGAGGCGCCGCCCGAGGCCGCGCCGGCGGCGAGGTAGGCGTGGCGCGGAAGGCAGCCGAGCCCGGCGCGCTCGCGGAGGAGAAGCCGGCGAAGGCACCGCGCGCGCCCAAGGTCCCCAGGGCCGCGAAGGCAGGCGCGAAGAAGCGCGCGAGGGCGGCGAAGCCGGCGCCGATCCGGCTCCCCGACCCGAGCTGGGACGCGCCGCTCCACGAGCTCTCGCGCGACGCGCTCTCCGTGTTCCTGTACGTCGCGCTCCTCCCCGAGGAGACGGTGCGGGTCGTGAAGGCGCTGGGGGTGTCGCAGCCGGGGTTTCGCCAGGAGGCGCTCGGCGACGTCCAGCGCTGCGACCTCATCGCCGACGAGATCCGCGCCGTCCCGGAGCGCCGCGCGGCGGTCATCGAGGCGCTGCGCGCAGGGCTCGAGCGCCCGGTGCTCGCCGACTGGCCGCTCACCCCGGAGCCGGCGGCGGACCTCCTCGACGCCTGCGTGCCGGGCGACGGCACCGCCGCGGCGCTGGCGCTGTGGCGGGCGCTCTGCGATCCCGACCCGGCGGTCAGGGCGCAGGCGGTGCCGGTGCTCGACGCGCTCGCGAAGGAGTACTACGGCCCGGCGCCGGAAGGCGCCGCGCGCAAGGGGCGGGGCGAGGCCTCTGCCGACCCCGTGGCGGACGCGAAGCGCGAGGCGGCGGAGCTGGCGCGAAAGCTCGAGGACGCGGAGCGCCGCGTCGGCCACGCGGAGGCGCGCGCCGAGAGCCAGCGGAAGAAGGGCGAGGAGGCCCGCGAGAAGCTGCAGGCGTGGCTCAAGGAGGCGCGGGCGCGCGAGGCCCAGGCGGTGGACGAGGCCGCGCGGGCGCGCGAGGCGAGCGAGGCGGCGCGGCGCGAGCTCGCGCGGGCCGAGGC
>JBJMQK010000664.1:0-2580 GCA_045802735.1 Anaeromyxobacteraceae bacterium
CGCGCGCTTGAGGACCATCAGAGCAAGCTCGCGGTCGCCGACCTCTGCTGCGGGGACGAGCGGTAGCCCATATCCCGCCGGGCCGAGCACGACGTCGAACGGGCCGTAGGCGCGGAGCGCGTCGACGAGCGGCGCGGGGTCCGCGCCGAGCGCCGCCGAGGCGAACGCGTCCTCGAAGAGCGGCAGGCCGCCGTTGAGGCCGCAGACCTCGAACGAGACCGTGCCGGGGTCGACGCCGGCGACGCGGGGCCCGCTCAGGCGAGCTGCTCCTTGGCGATCTCGTACACGCCGTCGACGTCGAGGACCGCCTCGTTCGTCTCGAACAGGCGCCGCACACACGTCTTGTGGACCTTCATCTTCGGCCCGCCGATCGCCAGCGCCCCGAGAACCCGCTTGCCGTCGTAGTCCTTCATGTCGTCCTGCGCGTCCGTCCCCTCGATCCCGAGCGGCTCGGCGGCGTTGAAGTCGGCGAGGACCTCGATCGAGTCGACCTCGCGCCACACCTTCTCCGGCAGCAGCTCGACGCCCGCGGGGCCGGCGGCGAGCACGAGCGTCGCCCCGTCGAGCAGCTCCTTGAGCGCGTCGTCGTGCTCGGGCTCGGCGATCTGCATGCCGCGCTCCTCGGCGGTGGTGAGGCCGCGCGCGCGGCGGTACTCCTTGCCCTCGAAGCGGTCCTTCGGGATGCCCGAGACGGTGACGTCGCAGCCCTCGTCGATCAGCAGCTTCGCCGCGCGCAGCCCGACGGCCCCGGCGCCGACGATGACCACGCGGCGCCCGCCGAGGTCGATGTCCTTCGCGAGCCGGGCGATCGTCGTGCACGCGGTCGTGTTGCACCCGTTCGAGTCGAGCATCACCGACACGCGGAACGGGCCGAAGAAGGACTCCTTGACCTGCTCGAGCACCTCCTCGCCCGCCCCGACGCTCGAGCCGCCGACCCAGATCGCCAGGTTCGGGTCGCCCGGGGGCCGGGTGAAGTACGCCGACTGCACGAGGCCCCGCACCGCGTCGGGCTCGATGCCGCCGTAGCGGAGGAGCGCGTCGACGTCGGCGTCGTACGCGACCATCGAGTCGAACGTGCTCGGGTGCTGGTCGGTGTCGAGCTGGATCAGGATCTTCTTCACGGTTCCTCCGCTGCGGCTCTTCGGGTCTCCTGCGCCGTCAGCCGCACGCGCTCGCGCTTCGGCTCGGCGAACGTCATGTAGCCCCAGTCGAGCGGCGACTCCTGGCGGTAGTTCTTGCGGAGGGCACGCGCCATCGTGGCCTTCATCAGCTCCTTGCCGAGGTAGAAGGCGTGGGTCGCCTCCTCGACGCCGAGCTGGTCGAAGATCTCGTTGAAGTCGGTGCCCTTGACGAAGCGGTCGGCGTTGAACACGTAGATCCAGTCGGCGTCCGCGAAGATCCGGTAGTTGGGGTCGCGGACCTGCGCGTGGAGCTCGCGTAGCTCGTCCTCGGCGTAGGGGCGGAACTCCTCGTCCTTGACGGTGAGCAGCCGGCCGTCGATGTGCTTCGGCGTCGTGCCGCGCGTGACCGCGAAGTGCATCAGCTCCGCCGCGATGACCGCCTCCTGCACCGCGCCGCGCGCCCAGTGGATGACCTCGGTCGTGAGCACGTTGCGGATGCCGAGCTCCTGGCAGAAGCCGACGAGCATCGCGGTGACCCCGGGCGTGTCGGCCTCGGTGAGCTCGGTGAGGTTGCCGATGCCCATGAACATCTCGACGTCGGGATGGCGGCGGCGGACCTCGAGGTAGCGGCCGAGGCTCGCGGCGAACCCGGCGCCGATCGGCTCGATGATCGGGTCGACGAGGTACGGCTTTCCGAGCGACTCGAGGTGGGCGATCGTCGCGTCGAGGCTCTCGAGGTCCTCCGGCGTGTCCGGGATCAGGATCGGCGTCGCCCGCAGGCGCTCGGCGAGGTGGCGGTTGGAGCCGTTGAGGCTGAGGACGTAGTCCACGCCCGCCGCGTCGGCCATGAGGATCTCGTCGGGATCGAGCGTGTCGATGCTCAGCCGGAAGCCGGCGTCGCGCAGCTCGGCGATCACGGCCGGTCCCTCGTCGAGCCAGTTGCGCCCGAGCGAGAGGCCGAGGTCGATCACGTCCGCGCCCGCATCGCGGTAGTACTCGGCCACCGCGCGGACCTCCGCGCGGTCCAGGCGCGGGACGTGGTTGATCTCGGCGAACACGCGGATGTCGCGCTCGCCGAAGCCCTCGCGCGCGTCGGCCTGCCCGAACCAGCTCGGCAGCGCCTTCAGGTCGGCCGGGCCCTTCTCGGCGGGGATGCCGAAGCGCTCGCTGAGCACGTCGACGTCGCCCTCGCACATCCCGGGGACCATGATCCGGGTGGCGGCCTCCGGGACCTCGAGGCGCCGGGCGATCCAGTCGGTGGTCATCAGCGCGGCCACCGTGATCTTCATGACGGCGACGTCGTAGTCGAACGGCAGCCCGGCGCGGCCCAGCGTGTCGCGCAGGGCCGGCGCCGCGAGCTTGCCGGTCACGAAGAGCAGCCGCTCCTGCACGCCGGGTGGCGGGCTACTTCGAGTCCTTGGCGAAGACGAACTTGTTCGGCGTGCCCTCGAGCGGGCCG
>JBJMQK010000010.1:0-4726 GCA_045802735.1 Anaeromyxobacteraceae bacterium
AGCGACTTCTCCATCAGCTCGATGGCCGATCCGACCGTGAAGCTCGGAATCCCGAACGTGAAGCTCGGCTTCATGCTCTTCTTCTACTAGGGGCCCACCGTGAGAAATCTAATCGTCGCATCGCTCGCGGTGTTCGTCGCCGCCTGCGGCGGACCGCTCCTCGGGGGCGAGGTCCAGGACCAGAAGATCTGCGTGAAGAAGGCGGCGACCGTCGTCGAGGGGATCTGCAAGCGCAGCGAGTTCGCGCCGCTCACGACGGCCGCGACCGCGCTCGTCCAGGCCGGCCATCCGGTGCCCGGCGTCACCGACGCCGCCAACGTCTGCGCCATGGACGTCGTCGCGCTCTACGCGACGCTCTCCAACCCGCTGCTGAGCCCGTTCTTGCCCTCCGGGGTCCAGGACGCGATCAACAACGTCCGACAGGCGGACGCGAAGGGCACCTTCCCCCTCGGCGATCAGATCCCGGCGCTCGACAAGAAGGGCACGACCGGGTCGATCAAGGTCCAGTCGCTCACGGTCAGCGGGACGAGCACGGCGCTCGCGATGCTCGACAGCCTCGGCGCGGAGTTCACGAAGGACACGCAGCCGGTGCTCACGCTCGAGTACGTGAAGGACGGGACGTCGTACGCCTGCGACGCCGGCACCCCGAAGACCTGCACGATGACGGTCGGCGTGAAGGCCGGCACCGATGACGACATCTTCAAGCAGCTGAACGGCGGCAATATCGACTACCACATCACCGTGAAGGGCACGCCCGGGCCCGAGGCGCTCTCGAGCATGTGGAACGACTGGAGCGCCAGCGTCGAGACCTGCATGTCGGCGAGCCTCACCATCGACGCGCTCGAGCTCATCAAGAACAACTGACCGATGCAGGCGGGGGCGGGGCGCTCGATGCGCGCCGCCCTCGCCGCTTCGCTACTCGGGCCCCGCGCCGTCCTCGAGCTTCACGTCCTTCAAGCTCTCGCGCAGCGCCGTCTTCAGGAACTTGCCGGTGGCCGTGCGCGGGATCTGCTGCACGAAGACGTAGCGGTCGGGGAGCCAGAACGTCGCGAAGCGCGGCTCGAGGTAGCCCGCGAGATCCTCCGGGCTCGCCTTTGCCCCGTCGCGCAGCACGACCGCCGCCACCGGCCGCTCGCCCCAGCGCGGGTGCGGCACCGCGACCACCGCCGCCTCGCGCACGGCCGGGTGGCCCATGAGCGCGTTCTCGAGGTCCACCGAGCTGATCCACTCGCCGCCCGACTTGATGAGGTCCTTCGAGCGGTCGGTGATGCGGACGTAGCCCCCGGGGTCGATCGTGACGACGTCGCCGGTGCGGAACCAGCCGTCCATCGTGAACTTGTCCGCCTCCGCCGGGTTCTCGAAGTAGCTCCGCGCGATCCACGGCCCGCGCACGTGCAGCTCGCCCATCGACTTCCCGTCCCAGGCGACCGCGCCCTGCTCGCCCATGGCGCGGACGTCCACCAGCGCGATGGGGAGGCCTTGCGTCGCCCGCAGCCGGAAGCGCTCCGCCTCCGGCAGCTTCGCGAGCGCGGGCTTCAGCCGGCTCACCGTCCCGAGCGGCGTCATCTCGGTCATGCCCCAGGCGTGGACGACGGAGACGCCGTGCCGCTTCTGGAACGCCTCGATCATCGCCTGCGGCGCCGCCGCGCCGCCCACCACGAGGGCCCGCAGCGCCGAGAGGTCGCGCGTGCCCGGCGCCTTGTCGAGCTCGTCGAGGGCGGCGAGCCACACCGTCGGGACGCCCGCGGCGACGGTGACCTTCTCCTCCGCCATGAGCGCGAGCACGTTCTTCGCGTCGAGGTGCGGGCCCGGGAAGACGAGCTTCGCGCCGACGAGCGCGGCGGTGAAGGGCGTCCCCCAGGCGTTCACGTGGAACATCGGGACGACCGGCAGGACCGCGTCGTCCATCCCGAGGCCGAGCGCGTCGGGCAGCGCCGAGGCGAGCGAGTGGAGCACGAGCGCGCGGTGCGAGTAGAGGACGCCCTTCGGCCGGCCGGTGGTGCCCGAGGTGTAGCAGAGGCCCGCGGCCTGGTTCTCCTCGAGGCGCGGGTACTCGAAGTGCGACAGCTCGTCCGCGATGAGCGCCTCGTAGTCGAGCATGCCCTCCGGCGTCGGGTGCGCGTGCCCGAACACGACCACGTGGCGCGGCTTCACCTCGGCCCGGAAGCGCGCGAGCACCGGCAGGAGCACCTCGTCCACCAGGATCACCTGATCCTGGGCGTGGTTCACGATGTACGCGAGGTCGCTCGGGTGGAGGCGCGGGTTCACGGTGTGGAGCACCGCGCCCGTCGCGGGCACCGCGAAGTAGGCCTCGAGGTGGCGCGCGTGGTTCCAGGCGAGCGTCGCGACGCGGTCGCCGGGCTTCACTCCGAGGCGACGGAGCGCGTTCGCGAGCTTGTGCACCCGCCGGTAGACCTCGCCCCACGTCGTGCGCGAGAGCCGCTCGTCGGGCTCGCGCGAGACGATCTCCTGGTCGCGGAAGAACGTCCCCGCGCGCTCGAGCAGGTGCAGGAGCGTGAGCGGGTACTCCATCATGAGGCCGTCCATGGGGGGTCCTCCGGCGGTCGGGCTGGCGGGCGAGGCGACCCGGGAGGTAACGGGCGGGACGCCCCGGGTCATGGCGGCGGTCAGTCGAGTTTTGCGAGGGTCATCGCAAGTGAGCACCGCCATCGGCGCCCCACGTCGGCGGCCACCCGCGGGTCGCCGCCGCCCCCGCGCCGCGCAGCGCCTGGGCGCGCGCAGCGCTCGGCCCCGGTCGTGCACGGGAGGGGCAGGGGAGGACGGCATGAGCGAGCTCGCGGTCCCGAAGCGGCGCGCGGAGGTGGCGGTGGAGCTCGTGGGCGGGCTGCGCCGCAAGGTGACGGTGTTCCTCGCCCCCTCGTCCGCCGCCCACGAAGGCGCCGAGCGCCTCTCCGAGCTGCTCGAGGCCCCCGGCGAGTTCTTCCCGGCGCGCGACGCGGACGAGCCGGGGATGACGTTCCTGCGCCGCGCGACGGTGGTCGTCGCCGAGGCCGCGCCCGAGCAGGCGACCGCGCCGGAGCCCGACGACGTCACGCTGCCCTCCGAGTACGAGGTCGACGTGACGCTCGACGACGGGCGCGTGCTGCGCGGGCTCCTGTCGTTCGTGCTCCCGTCCGACCACTGCCGCCTCGCCGATTACCTGAACGAGCCGACGCGCTTCCTGCCGCTGCACGGCGGCGAGCTGCTCCGCCTCGTGAACAAGCGCCACGTGACGCGCGTGGCCGTGGTGGAGCGCTGAACCATGCCGAGGCTCGACGCGTTCATCGAGAAGCTCCTCGCCGTCCCGAGCGCCGAGCTCGTGTTCGAGACCGGGAACGGCGCCGTGCTGCAGGGACCGACCGAGCGCGTGCGGCTCCTGCAGCAGCCCCTCACGACCGGGCAGATCGTCGGCGCCTTCGCGGAGGTGGTGCCGTCGGAGCTGCAGAACGGCTTCCCGCGCGCCGGCACGACGGCGTTCGCGTACGCCGCCCGCGGCGCCGACGTGCAGATCGAGATCGAGCGGCGCGGCGACACGGTGCGGGCGGTGGTGGTGAGGGCGGGAGCGGCGACGAGCCGCGCGGCGACCTCGACCGCGAGCCCGAGCCCGACCCCGACCCCGCGAAACGCACCGACCCCGAAGCCGGCTCAGCCGCTCCCCACCGTCGAATCGAGCGAGCCTCCCCCTCCCCCGAACCCACCGGATCCGCGCGAGGCGATCGAGACGCTCCTCGCCGCGCTCGCCGAGCGCCGCGGATCGGACCTGCACCTCGCCTCCGGCGAGGTCCCGGCGATGCGCATCGACGGCGACGTCGTCCCGCTCGCGAGCTACGGCCGCATCCCCGCGGAGCGCATCGCGGCGATGCTGTGGGCGATCGCACCGGCGCGGAGCCGCGCCGAGTGGGAGGAGACGCACGACGCCGACTTCGCCCACGAGACCACCACCGCGCGCTTCCGGGCGAACGTGTTCGCCGACCGCAAGGGCGTCGGCGCGGTGTTCCGCGTCATCCCGCGCGACATCCTCACCGTCGAGGCGCTGGGCATCCCGCCGGCGGTGCTCGACCTGTGCGGCCTCACCAAGGGCCTCGTCCTCGTCACCGGGCCCACGGGCTCGGGCAAGTCGACGACGCTCGCGGCGCTCGTGGACCACGTGAACCGCACGCGCGACGACCACATCATCACCATCGAGGATCCGATCGAGTTCGTGCACCCGCCGAAGCGCTGCCTCGTGAACCAGCGCGAGGTCGGGGCGCACACCACCTCGTTCAAGCGCGCGCTGCGGGCGGCGCTGCGCGAGGACCCCGACGTCATCCTCGTCGGCGAGCTGCGCGACCTCGAGACCGTCGCCATCGCCATCGAGACGGCCGAGACCGGGCACCTCGTCTTCGGCACGCTCCACACCACCACCGCGCCGTCGACGATCGACCGCATCATCGACCAGTTCCCCGAGGACCGGCAGGCGCAGATCCGGATGATGCTGTCCGAGTCGCTCAAAGGGGTGATCTCCCAGACGCTGTGCAAGAAGGTCGGCACCGGGCGCGTCCCGGCGCAGGAGATCCTCCTGTGCAACAACTCGGTGGCCAACCTCATCCGCGAGGGAAAGACGTTCCAGATCCCCTCGGTGATGCAGACCTCGCGCGGCATCGGCATGACGACGATGAACGACACGCTCTTCGATCTGGTGAAGAAGAACGTGGTGACCGCGAAGGATGCCTACATCAAGGCGGTG
>JBJMQK010000032.1:0-4208 GCA_045802735.1 Anaeromyxobacteraceae bacterium
CCGCGGGGGGGTGTCCCTGCGCTCGAACAGGCGCAGCTTCGCGTCGAGCGGAGAGAAGAGGTCGTCGTGCTCGCCGACGCCCTCGCTCGGGCCCAGCAGAATCACGCCGCCAGCGCGCAACGCGTAGTGGAATAACGGCAGCACGAGCCGCTTGAGCTCGTTCTCCAGGTAGATGAGGACGTTGCGGCACGAGACGAGGTCGAGGCGCGAGAAGGGCGGATCGCCCGTCACGTGGTGGAGCGAGAACAGGCAGCTCTCGCGAAGCTCCTTCGTGACGGCGAAGCCGTCGTCACGCGACGTGAACCAGCGCGCGAGGCGCGCCTCGGGGATGCGGGCGCAGGCCTGGCGCGTGTAGCGGCCGGCGCGCGCGACCTCGAGCGCGCGAGCGTCGAGGTCGGTCGCGAACACCTGCACCCGCGGCGCGACGCCGGCGCGCGCGCACGCCTCGTGCGCCAGGATGGCGATGGAGTAGGCCTCCTCGCCGGTCGCGCAGCCCGGCACCCACGCGCGGAGCTCGCGCGCGCCGGGGCGCGCGACGACGCGCGGCAGCACCCGGTCGTCGAGCGCCGCGAACACCTCCTCGTCCCGGAAGAACGCGGTGACGCCGATGAGGAGGTGCTGGAGCAGGGCCTGCGGCTCCTCGGGGTCGTCACGCAGCCGCTCGAGGTACGCGGAGAGCACCGGGACGTCGAGCTCCTGCATGCGGCGCGCGATGCGCCGCGCCACGGTCCCCGCCTTGTAGCCGGAGAGGTCGCGGCCCGTCGCATGGGCCAGGATCGTCCAGACCTCCGGCGGGATCTCACCGACGCCGCGCGACATCGCCTGCGGCCCCTGGCAGACGGCGGCGGTCACGGCGACGTGGCGCACGAGCGTGCGCGCGAGGTCGGGCAGCGACAGCGCCGGGCGCGCGAGCCCGGAGGCGAGCGCGGCGCGCGGCATGCCGTCGTGCTCCGCGGTCTCGGGGGCCTGCACCAGCGCCACGCCCCCCGCCTCCTCCACGGAGAGCGCGCCGTCGGCGCCGTCGTGCCCGGAGCCGGAGAGGATCACGGCGACCGCGAGCTCGCCCTGGTCGCGCGCGAGCGACGCCAGGAAGGCATCGATGGGCGCGTGGTCGTCGCGGCGCAGCGGCGCGACCCGCAGAGCGCCTCCCTCGATCGAGAGGGTGGTGCCGCCCGGCGCCACGTACGCGTGGTTCGGCTTCACCGCGAGGCCGTCCTCGGCGACGCACACCTCGAGCATCGTGTGCTGCGCCAGGATCTCCGGGAGGCGGCTCGGGCGCTCGGGCGCCAGGTGCTGGAGGATCACGAAGGCGGCGCCGATGTCGCGAGGCACGTGCGAGAACAGCTCGCGGAGCGCCTCGAGCCCGCCCGCCGAGGCGCCCACGCCCACGACGGGGCAGCGCACGGGGGAAGCTTCCCCCGGCTGGTGCGGCGAGGTGATCGGCGCCCAAGCCATCGGTAGGTACAAAGGTACTGGGTGCGACGGGTGCGCGGCGCGGTTCCTCGGGGGCGCGCGACCGAGCCGCACGCGCGGTCGGCGACCTGCTCGGGCGAGCAGGCTGAAAATTTGATCAGTGTCGGACTCCGCGCGCATACTCCGCGCATGCTCACGACGCTGCGCATCTCGGGGTTCGCGATCGTCGACCAGGCCGAGGTCCGGTTCGGGCCCGGGCTCAACGTCCTCACGGGAGAGACGGGCGCCGGGAAGTCCATCGTGCTCGAGGCGCTCCACCTGGTCCTCGGCGGTCGGATGAGCGCCGACGTCCTGCGCGATGGAGCGGACGAGGCGGTGGTCGAGGCGCTGTTCGAGCTCGCGCCCGACCACCCGGTGCTCGCGCGCCTGGAGGCGGCGGGGGTGCCGCGCGGCGAGCCCGGCGAGCTGCTCGTGCGGCGCGTCGCGGCCCGGGGGGGGCGAGGGCGAGCATTCGTGAACGGGTCGCTGTGCACCGTGGCGATGCTGGAGTCGGCGCTGCGCGGGCTCGCGGACGTGACCGGCCAGCACGAGCACGTGGGCCTCCTCGACGAGGGATCGCACGTCGCGCTCCTCGATGCCTTCGCCGCGGTCGGCGCCCCGGGCGGGGTCCTCGCGCGATACCGCGACGCGTACCGCGGCGCTGCGGAGCGGTCGGCCGAGCGCGAGGCGCTCGTCGCGGCGCGGGAAGAGCGCGCGCGTCGCGCCGACTACCTCACGTTCCAGCTCGGCGAGCTGGACGCGGCGCGGCTCAGGCCGGGCGAGGAGGGCGACCTCGAGCGCGAGCGGCAGGTCCTCGCCAGCGCCGAGCGGCTCGCCGAGGCGGCGCGGACGGCGGAGTCCCTCGTCTACGGCGAGGAGGGCAGCGCAGCCGAGCGCGTCGGTCGCGCGCTGCGCGGCGCCGGGGCGGCCGCAGAGGTCGACCCGCGGCTCGAGGGGGCAGCGGTGCTCCTCCGCTCCGCGCTCGCCGAGCTGGAGGAGGCGGGCCGCGCGCTCGCGCGCTACGCCGACGCGACGGGCGGCGACCCGGAGCGCCTCGCCGTCGTCGAGGAGCGGCTCGGCACGGTGCGCTCCCTCGCGCGGAAACACGGGGGAACGCTCGACGCCGCCCTGGCGCGCGCCGAGGCGATGCGTGCCGAGCTCGCCTCGCTCGGCGGGAGCGCCGAGCGGCTCGAGGCGGTGGAGCGCGAGCTCGCCCTGGCGCTGCCTCGTGCGGCGGCGCTCGCGGCGGAGCTGGGTCGCGAGCGGGCCGGGGCCGCGGAGCGCTTCTGCGCCTCGGTGAAGCGGGAGCTCGACCTCCTCGCGATGGGGCGTTGCCGCGTCGAGGTGGAGCTCGCGCGGATCGAGGGCGGCCTCGCCTGGGGCGGCGCCGCGCTCGGGCCCGACGGCGCGGAGCGGGCGCGCATCCTCATCGCGCCGAACCCGGGCGAGGCGGCGCGCCCGCTCGCCCGCATCGCCTCCGGCGGCGAGCTGTCGCGAATTCTCCTGGCGGTGAAGCGTGCGCTCGCGCGCACCGATCCGGTCGACACCTACGTCCTCGACGAGGTGGACGCCGGGCTGGGCGGCGGCGTCGCCGAGGCCGTGGGGCGGCTGCTCGCCGAGGTCGCGCGCGAGCGGCAGGTGATCTGCGTCACGCATCTCCCGCAGGTCGCGGCGTTCGCCGACCGGCACCTGCGGGTGGAGAAGCGCGTTCACGCGGGGCGCACGGCCACGAACGTCGTCGCGCTCGATGCCCACGAGGAGCGTCGCGCGGAGGTCGCGCGGATGCTCGCGGGGGTGACCGTCACCGCCTCGGCGATGGCGCACGCGGGGGCGCTCATCGCGTCCGCGCGGGCCGCGCCGCTCCGGCGCGCACGCCGCGCTCGTTGACCGCGCGCATGGGCGGTTGGTACGCTCGCGCCGCGCAAAGCCAACCATGAACATCGCGGCACGAGGCCAGACCGACGTCGGGCAGAAGCGGGATCACAACGAGGACTCGTTCCTCGTCGACGATCAGCTGCGCCTGTTCATCGTCGCGGACGGGATGGGCGGGCACGCCGGCGGCGGCACCGCCTCGCGGCTCGCCGTCGAGACCATCCACGCGCGCATTCACGATGCGTGGAAGGCGGACCCCGCTTCGTTCACGCGCCCGGCGACGATCGAGGAGAGCCCCGTCCGCGAGGTGCTGCGCGACGCCGTGGAGAGCGCGTGCGGCGACATCTACCGCGCCGCCCAGGGCGATCCCTCGCTCGCGGGGATGGGCACGACGGTCACGGCGACCCTCGTCGCCGGCCCGAACGCCTTCGTCGCGCACGTCGGCGACAGCCGCTGCTACCTCGTACGCCGCGGGCACATCTACCAGGTGTCCGAGGACCACTCGCTCGTGAACGAGCAGCTCAAGGCGGGCGCCATCACCCCCGACGAGGCGCGCCACAGCCGCTTCAAGAACATCATCACGCGCTCGGTCGGCTTCGAGGCCGATGTGTCGGTGGACCTGATGGGTGTCGAGGTCGAACCGGGCGACCGCCTCGTCATCTGCTGCGACGGGCTCTCGAACCTCGTCGAGGACGACGAGATCCTCGACGTCGTCGCGAAGGCGCCGCTCGACGACGCCCCCGCGAAGCTCATCGCGCTCGCGAACGAGCGCGGCGGCGACGACAACATCACCGTGATCGTCGTCAAAGCGGTTGGCCCTGCCGGAAACGGTGCGTAAGCCCGTCAGCGGATCCGCGGCCTGCTGATCCCTGACCACCGCAGCT
>JBJMQK010000129.1:0-4464 GCA_045802735.1 Anaeromyxobacteraceae bacterium
CGACGCGGTACTTCTGGGGCGCGCAGAGCCTGCCCTATCCCATCCCGGCCTCGCTCACGACGCCCATCAGCGGCAAGCTCTTCTTCCTCACCGGCTATCGCGCCTTCATGGTGATCCTCGTCGCGCTGGCGGTGACGGCCCTGTTCCTCATCCTGAAGCAGACGCGCCTCGGGATGCGCATCCGCGCCGGCACGCACGACCTCGAGACGGTGTCGGTCCTCGGGATCAACGTCCGCGTCCTGCGGAACCTGAACTTCGGGCTGGGCGTGTACCTCGCAGGGCTCGCCGGCGTCCTCGCGGCGGGGATGCTCGGCCTGGAGCCGACGATCGGAAGCTCGCTCATCATGCCGAGCTTCGTGGCGATCATCGTCGGCGGCCTCGGGAGCCTCCCGGGCACGCTGCTGGGAGGGCTCCTCATCGGCGTCGCCTCGGGCCTCACGACGGTGTTCTTCCCCTCCGCGACCGAGGCGGTGATGTACGTGATGATGGGGCTCGTGCTCCTCGTCCGCCCGAACGGCCTCCTCGGCGAGGCGGGGAGGGTCCATTGACGCTCGCGCTCCGCCGCAACGCTCCCGCGCTGGTGGTGTGGGCGCTCCTCCTGACGATGCCCTGGTGGATGCGCTTCATCGGCGGCTACACCGAGCTCGCGACCCGGATCGTCGTGCTCGGGCTGGCGGCGATGTCGCTCAACTTCCTGCTCGGGTACACGGGCGTCCTGTCGTTCGGGCACGCGGCGTACTTCGGCCTCGGCTCCTACGGCGCGGCGATGACGCTGCGCTACCTCGTCCCGAGCAGCGCGCTCGCCCTCGTCGTCGGGGTCGCCGCCGGCACCCTCGCCGCGGTCGTCATCGGCGCGCTCATCGTGAAGCTGCGCGGCGTGTACTTCGCGATGGTCACCATCGCCTTCGGGCAGGTGTTCTTCTTCATCACGTTCCGCTGGAACTCGGTGACGGGCGGCGACGACGGGCTCACCGGCTGGTCACGCCTGCCGCTGCAGCTCGGCCCCGTCGTCGTCGACCTCCGCGACGACCGCGTCTTCTACTATTTCGCGCTCGCGCTGTTCGCGATCGCCGTCTCCGCCATGGGCACCATCATCCAGTCGCCGTTCGGACGGACGCTGCTCGCCATCCGCGAGAACGAGCGGCGGGCGCGCTTCCTCGGGATCCCGATCGAGCGCCACGTCTGGCTGTCGTTCGTGATCTCGTGCGGGTTCGCGAGCCTCGCCGGCGCGCTCTTCGCGCTGCTCAACAACTTCACCGACCCGCGGACGCTGCGCTGGGACATGTCGGGCAACTTCGTCATCATGGCGGTGCTCGGAGGCATGCGCTCGTTCTGGGGTCCGCTCCTCGGCGCGGGGATCTTCGTCGTCCTGCAGGACTTCATCTCGACGCGGACGCAGAACTGGATGTCCTTCGTCGGCGCGTTCTTCGTCGTGATCGTCCTGTTCTTCCCGCGCGGCGTGCTGGGGTTCATCCGGCGGAGGGTCGCCGCGTGAGGGCCCTCCTCGCCGTCGACAATGTGTCCCAGCGCTTCGGGCGCCTCGTGGCCGTGAACGGCGTCTCGATGCTCGTCGAGCCCGGCGAGCTGCGCGCCGTCATCGGGCCGAACGGGGCGGGCAAGACCACCTTCTTCAACCTCATCAGCGGGCTCTTCCCGCCGACGAGCGGCAAGATCTACTTCGACGGGCAGGACGTCACCGCGCTCGCGCCGCACCAGCGGGTCGCGCTCGGCATCGCGCGCACGTTCCAGGTGACCGAGATCTTCCCCGAGCTGACGGTGCGCGAGAACCTGCTCATCGCCGTGGAGAGCACCTCGGGGCACCGCCTGCGCATGTGGCTGCCGCGCGGCGTCGAGGCCGAGGTCCGGGCGCGCGTCTCCGAGCTGCTCGACGTCGGCGGGCTCCGCGCCCACGCCGAGCGCATGGCCGGCGAGCTCTCGCACGGCGATCAGCGCGCGACGGAGATCATGATGTCGCTCGCGCTCGAGCCGCGGCTGCTCCTCCTCGACGAGCCCACCTCCGGCATGAGCGATCAGGAGACGTACGCCATCGCCCAGCTCATCCGCCGCCTGCACCGCGAGCGTCACCTCACCATCGTCCTCATCGAGCACGACATGCGCGTCATCTTCCACCTGGCGGATCGCATCACCGTCCTCGCCGAGGGCGCGACGCTGGCGGACGGTCCTCCCGAGGAGATCGCGCGCGACGAGGGGGTGCAGGCCGCCTACCTCGGAGCGCCGCGATGAAGGCGCTCGAGGCAGAGGGACTCGAGACGTACTACGGGAAGAGCCACATCCTGCACGGCGTGGGGCTCTCCGTGGCGGACGGCGAGATCGTCGCGCTGCTCGGCCGGAACGGCGCCGGCAAGACGACGACGCTCCGGAGCCTCACCGGCCTGACGCACGCGCGGCACGGGGTGGTGCGCATCTACGGGCGCGAGTGCACGGCGTGGGCGCCGTATCGCGTCGCCGCACTCGGGGTGGGCTACGTGCCCGAGGGGCGCCGCATCTTCCCGCACCTCACGCTCGAGGAGAACCTGAAGGTGCCGCTCGAGCGCCCCGGCCCCTGGAACCTCGCCCGCGTGTACGCGCTCTTCCCGCGGCTCGCCGAGCGCAAGGCGAACCTCGGCAGCCAGCTCTCCGGCGGCGAGCAGGAGATGCTCGCCATCGCGCGGGCGCTGCTCATCAATCCCCGCCTCCTCCTCCTCGACGAGCCGTCGCAGGGCCTCGCACCCCGCATCGTGCGCGACGTGTTCCAGGTCGTCGCCTCGATGCGCGACGAGGGCATCTCGGTGCTGCTCGTCGAGCAGACCGGCCGCGCGGCGGTCGAGATCGCGGACCGCGTCGTCGTCCTCGACGACGGGCGCGTCGTGCACGAGGCGCGCGCCAGCGACTTCGGGGCCGACGAGCAGCGCGTGCGCGCGCTCGCCGGCGCGAGCGCCGGGACGTGGGACGGCTGAACGTCGAGGCCCCAGGGGCAGCCGGAGGTCCGAGCGAGATCGTGATCAGGTCGCCGCCGGCGCGGTGCGCAGGAGCGCGCGCAGCAGCTCGGCGACGCCCCACGCCTGCGCGATGCATCCCCGCGGCGTGAACGGTGGCTCGGCGTCGAAGACCTCCGAGATCGAGCCGATGCACCCTTCGCCGAGGTGGGAGGCGAGCCCGGCGAGCAGCCCGCGCGCGCCCGCGCGATCATCGGGGTGCACGGCCAGCCACGCGTCGACGAACGGACCGATGAGCCAGCTCCAGACGGTGCCCTGGTGGTACGCGGCGTCGCGTGTGCGCAGATCCCCGTGGTAGCTCGCCTTGTAGTCGGGATGGCCCTGCGCGAGGGAGCGGAGCCCCACGGGCGTGAGGAGGCGCGCCTTCACCGCGTCGACCACGCCCGGCCAGCGCTCGGGGTCGAGCACGCGGTTCGGGAGGGACACGGCGAAGAGCTGGTTCGGCCGGAAGGACGCGTCGTCACCCGCCTCGCCGTCGACGACGTCGTAGAGGTACCCGCCCTCGGCGTACCAGAACCGCGCGTTGAACGACGACCGCGCGAGGTCGGCGGCGTCGAGCCACGGCGCCGCTGCGGCCTCGCCGCGCTCCGCCGCGGTCCAGGCGGCCAGGATGTGGAGGGCGCTGTACCAGAGCGCGTTCAGCTCGACCGCCTTTCCGCGCCGCGGCGTCACCACCCACCCGTCGCACTTCGCGTCCATCCAGGTGAGCTGGTAACCGTCCTCGCCCTGCGTCAGGAGCCCGTCCCGCGGGTCGACCTGGATCCCGAAGCGCGTGCCGGCGAGGTGCGCTCGCGCGATCGCCTCGAACGTCGGGAGGAGGCGCACGAGCGTCCTGCGGTCGCCCGTCGCGCCGACGTAGCGGTCCATCGCGTGGAACATCCACAGCGTGGCATCCGCCGTGTGGTAGAGCCCGGCGCTGTCCCCCTCCGGGAAGAGGTTCGGGATGAGCCCGTCCTTCACGTGGCGCGCGAAGGTGCGCAGGATGAAGCCCGCCTCGTCGTATCGCCCCGTCGCGAGCGTCAGCCCCTCGAGGCTGATCATCGTGTCGCGGCCCCAGTCGGTGAACCAGTGATAGCCGGCGATCACCGTGCGGACGTCCTCGCCGGCGGCCCGGGCGCGGGCCGCTTCCTCGACGCGTCCAGCGGGCGTGATGATGAATTGATCCGCGGCCAGCACCAGCTCACGGGCGAAGCGGTCGTCTTTCACGTGGGTCGCGATCCCGAGCAGGCTCCGGCGCCGCTCCACTTCCGCCGTTACCGCGGCGTCGGGAGAGAGCGCTTCGATCACATCCCACGACTCGGTCGAGGCGACCAGCGTCACGCTCTTCGACGTACTCAGATCGGCGCGGAAGTAGCCAGGACTCCAGAGTGACCCGATCGCCGCGTAGCCGCGATGCTGTTCGATCTCGTAGGGCACCGCGGAGACGCCCTTTTCGTCGAGCGTCAGCGCGGAGTATTGGCCGTGCATC
>JBJMQK010000175.1:0-2856 GCA_045802735.1 Anaeromyxobacteraceae bacterium
CCTCGACCTTGAGCAGGGTGGGGTTGAGGCCGAGCGCCTTCGCCCCCGCCTCGTCCTCGCGGATCGCCTTGAGCTTCAGGCCGAAGGGCGCGCGCTCGAGCAGGAACCACAGGACGAAGAACGTCGTCGCGACGAGGCCGAGCAGCGTGTAGTAGAAGAACTGTGGGTGAAGATAGGCGGTGAGGCGCATCCCGTCCGGCCCGCCGGTGAGCGGCATCATGAGCGCGAGCTGCTGGATGGCGCGCGACAGCGCCCAGGTCGCGATCGCGAAGTAGGCGCCGCGCAGCCGCAGCGTGGGGACCCCGGCCACGACGGCGCCCGCCGCGGCGACGGCGCCGCCCGCGAGGACGGCGAGCGGGAACGGCCAGCTCGCGCGCATCATCAGGATCGCGGTGGTGTAGGCGCCCACCCCGAAGAACGCGCTGTGGCCGAAGTTGAGGTAGCCGGTGTAGCCCGCGAGCACGTCGAAGGCGATGGCGAGGCCGATCCACATGATCGCCTCGGTGAGCACCCGCAGGAGGAACGTGTCGTGGACGACGAGCGGCACGGCGAGCGCGCCGGCGACGACGGCGAGCGGGACGAGGAGGCGGCGGTCCTTCTGCATCGCGCTAGACCCCCTTCCGGAAGAGGCCCGTCGGCGACACGAGCAGGATCGCGTACAGCACCGCGAACACGGCGAGCAGCGTGTACCCGGGGTCGAGGTAGACGAGGAAGATCGACTGGATGATGCCGAGCAGGAACGCTGCCGCCGGGACGCCGGCGAGGTAGCCCATCCCGGCGAGCACCACCACGAAGAAGGCGAAGATCGTGTACTCGGGGCCCATCTTCGCCGAGACCGAGAGGATGGTGCCGATGAGGACGCCGGTCATCGCGCTCGTGCCGACGTAGAGCGCGTAGACATAGGCGCTCGTGCGGCGGTCGTTCACGCCCATGAGCCCGGCGGCGTCCCTGTGCTGGGCGAGCGCGCGCACGCCGAGCCCGAACGTGCTGTAGCGCAGGATCCACTGCAGGCCGCCGGTGATGACGGCGGCGTAGACGAGGCCGGCGAGCCGCACCGACGAGACGGTGAGGAAGAAGCCGCCCTTCTCGAAGAAGAAGGACCCGGTCGAGAAGCGCGAGGGCGTCGAGTGGCTGTAGAAGCCGAACACCGTCTGGGCGAGGCCGCGGAACATGAGCGACAGGCCGAAGGTGAAGACGAGGCCCATGAGCAGCGGGTTCCCCTTGTGGCCCGAGAGCACCCGCTGGATGAGGGGCTGCACGAGGTAGCCCACCGCCGCGAAGACGACGAAGACGAGCGGGAGGAGCAGGAACGGATCGACGCCGGAGACGCGGTTCAGGTGGAATCCCGCGAACGCGCCGAGCATGATCCATTCACCGACGGCGAAGTCGATGACGTGCATCACGCCGTAGACGAGCGAGAACGCGACGGCGATGATGATGTAGATCGCCCCCAGCATGACGCCGTCCACGAGGGCCTGCGGCAGAAGCTCCATGCGTCCTCCGGTGCGTTCCGGGTCGAGGTGAAGGGTTCAGCGGATCCGTTCGTGCTGAGCGTAGGCCGCGCAGCGGCCGGAGTCGAAGGGCTCAGGGCGAACGGATCAGTCCCGCACCTTCCGGTGAGGCCTACCGCTTCCCCCACGCCGGCATCGGGTACTGCGCCGCCGCGTCGGCGTCCTTCTTCGGCCCGACGACCGCGACCTTCCCGCCCTGCACCTGGATCGTCAGCGGCGAGAGGCCGATGTTCGCGTGGTAGAACTCTCCGTCCGTCGCGAACTTGACCTTGCCGTAGAACGTGTCGACGTCCACCGCCTCGAGCGCCTTCACGAGCTCGGTGCGCTTCGCCTCGGAGAGCGGCGGCGCCGCCGCGATCTTCTGGAGCGCCACCTGGAAGGCGATGCCCGCGGCGGAGGAGCCCGCCTGCGTGTAGTCGGCGGCGACGCCGAAGGCCTTCTGCGCCGCGGCGGCGTAGGTCGGCGCGTCCTTCCACAGGATGTCGCTCTTCGTCCGCGTCGCGTCGGTCCACACCGCGCCGCCGAACACGCCGTTCGCGTCGCCCTTCAGCGCGTCCACGAACGCCGGCTCGGTCACGCCGTAGTGCATGAGCAGCGCGGCCGGCGCGAAGTCGATCTGGTGCATGCCCTTCACGAGCTTGATGAGCTCCTCGTCGTGGCCGCCGAAGGCGACGACGTCGGGCCGGAGGCCCTTCACCGCCGACATGAGCGGCGTGAGGTCCTGGCCCGCCGGCACGATGTTGAACTTCAGGACCTTGATGCCCGCCTTCTTCGCCGCGGACTCGAACGCCTCGGCCGTCGCCTTGGAGAAGGTGTCGTTCGAGCCGAACACGACGGCCGTCTTCGGCGCCGGCGAGAGCGCGGCGAGCGTCTGGATCGCCGCGGCGCCGGTGAAGTTCACCGGCGGGACGGTGCCGAACGTGTACGCGAACTTCTGCCGCCAGATCATGGGCGACTCGGCGGAGCCCGTGATCATCGGCACCTTGTACTTCTCGACGACCGGCGCGACCGCGATCGTGACGCCGGAGGAGTACGGCCCGAGGATGAAGTCGACGTGCTCCTGGGTGACGAGCCGCTCCGCCGCCGCCGCGCCCTGCGAGGGGTTCGACTGCGCGTCGGCGTAGAAGAGCTTCACGCCGTACTTCTTGCCGCCGATGGCGATGCCGCCCGCCTCGTTCACCGCCTGCGCCCAGAGATCGTAGCCGCGCTTCGTGACGTTCCCGCCCGTGGCGAGGTCGCCCGACAGCTCGGTGACGACGCCCACCTTGAAGAAGTCGCGGGCGTCCTCGGCGCCGGCCGGAACGGCGACCGCGAGTGCCGCGAGAACAGCAAGACCCATTCCTCG
>JBJMQK010000364.1:0-13959 GCA_045802735.1 Anaeromyxobacteraceae bacterium
GAGTACCCAGGCGCGCGAGATCTTCGACTCGACCGAGCTGCTGCGGGTCTACGCCGTGCTCGACACCGCGACCTGCGGTGCCGCGGGCCGGATCGCTTGCGGGCTCGCGACGCTCGACCCCGGCGCGGGCGGGCTCGCCGCCGATCCTGGAGCGGGGGCGATCCTCGTCCCGCCGCCGGCGCCCCCGGCCGTCCCTCCGCAGGGGTACCGTGCGCCGATCCAGGTGCCGGCGGGAGTCATCAGCGGCATCGCCTTCGCGTTCCCGGCGGCTGAGAGGCCGTCGCCGCCCCAGACGCCCGGTCCGGAGCGCGACACGACCGACCCCTTGAACCAGGGCATCCCGCAGCTCACGACGACCTCCGCCGTTCGCTCACGCAAGACCACCGCGGTCGCTGCGCTGACCTCCTCCGACGGGCGGACCTACCTCGTCGACCTCGGCCGCTACGACTTCCTGGAAGACGCGACGCCGCTCGGGATCCTCTCGTCTCCCGTGACGGCGGCCTCGTCGATCTCCGCCGGCTCCGGCCCGCTGCTCGGGCTCCACGGCGACTACGCGCCGGTCGCGGGTGCGAACGTCCCCGGCGTGTCGACCGACCCTGTGGAGCTGCCGGACCTCATCGTGGCGACGCCCGGCTTCACCCCCGCCGACACCTGGACGGTCACCTACCAGGGCGTCCTCCCTGGCCTCGCCAACGTCCGCGGCCTCCTCGTCGAGTCGAATGGCACCGTGCACGTCGCCGCGCAATCCGGGGACGTCGTGACGGCCCCCGTCACCGCCCCGGAGCTGGGCATTCGCCCGAACCCGGGACACCTCTCCGACAACGACAGCGTGGTCGTGACGTGCGCGGATGGTTCGGCGACCGAGGCGTCCATCGCCGAGATCCTCCCGGCAGGGAGCGTCGGGACGGTGAGCGTGCCGGGGGGCGCGCTCAAGCTCGCGGCGGGAACGCCGCTCGCGTGCGGGCTCGCGCCGGGCGGCTCGGTCCCGGTGACGTTCTCGGTTCGGGCCGCGCGGTACGGGCTCGCGGGCGCCGCCCTCGGCTACGCCGGCCGCCCCGAGCTCGACACACCCTTCTCGCTGGCCTGGCAGGGCGAGGACTCGGGGCTCGCCGCCGAGGACCTCGCGCTCGTGAAGAAGGCGCGGCGCCGTCGGTACGTCACCGAGGCGGCGTGCGTCGCGGCGGACGGGTCGGGCACGATCACGCCGGGGTGCTACGGGCGCGGGCTGCGCGGGATCGTCGATCCGCTCGCGCCCGGGCCCGTCGTCTCGTTCGAGCTCGGGCTCTCGCCGGCGACGGGCGCGTCGCCGGTGGTGCGCGACACGCACATCGCGTTCAGCACCCAGGCCGGTCGCTCCCCCGTCTCGCGGCGCCCGCTCTCGGCGGGGGTCCTGCCGCAGGCGATCACCTCGTTCGACGTCTCCAAGTTCCCGGGGCGGGAGAACGAGGCGGTGCGCATCTACGCTGCGTACTCCGACGACCAGATCCTCGTGTTCACGCCGGCCGGCACCGCCGGCGACGTGAAGAGCATCCGCTAGCGGCGGTGCACGGCGGCGCGGATGCCCACGCTCACGCTCATCGACGGGTCCGGGTTCGTCTTCCGCGCCTACCACGCGCTGCCGCACCTCTCGACGACCAAGGGCGTTCCGACGAACGCCGTGTACGGGTTCACGACGATGCTCCTGAAGGCGCTGCGCGAGCACGCGCCGACGCACGTCGCGCTCGTGCTCGACGCCGCCGGGCGCCACTCGTTCCGCCACGATCTCGACGGGACCTACAAGGCGAACCGCCCGGCGGCGCCCGACGACCTGCAGCAGCAGTTCCCGCTCGTGCGCGAGGTGGCGAAGGCGCTCAACGTCCCGACGCTGGAGGAGCCGGGGTTCGAGGCCGACGACGTCATCGGGACCCTCGCGTGCCGCGCGCGCGAGGAGGGCTGGGAGGTCGTCATCGTCACGGGCGACAAGGACTTCGCCCAGCTCGTCGGCGACAAGGTGTCGCTCTACGACCCCATGGCCGAGGCGAGCGGCCGCGGCGGTTGGAGCGGGCGCGCCGAGGTCGAGAAGAAGATGGGCGTCGCCCCGGAGCAGATGGTCGAGTACCAGGCCATCCTCGGCGACAAGATCGACAATGTCCCGGGCATCCCGGGCATCGGCGAGGTCACCGCCGCCGCGCTCATCAAGAAGTTCGGGTCGCTCGAGGAGATGCTGCGGCGGCCCGACGAGATCGCGACGGCGGTCGCGCGCGGCGGGGCGAAGCTCACGGAGAAGATCGTCGCGAACGCGGAGCGGCTGCGCCTCAACCGCAAGCTCGTCGAGCTGCGCTGCGACATGCCCCTCCCGTACGAGCCCAAGGACTTCGCACGGCGCGCCGTCGACGCGGAGCGCACGCGGGCGCTCTTCTCCGAGCTGGAGTTCTCGCGGCTCCTCAAGGACCTGCCCGCGCCGCCGCCCACCGCGCGCGCCGAGGCGACCGAGCTCCTGCTCACCCGCGACGCGCTCGACGCTGCGGTCGCCGCCGCACGGGCGGCGGGCGAGGTCGGGCTCCACGCCGCCGTCGCCGGGGACGCTCCCCGCCGCGACCCGGTGTACGCCGTCGCCTTCGCGGCCGGCGGCCGCGCCTTCTACCTGCCGCTCGGGCACCGCTACCTCGGCGTCCCGGCGCAGCTCTCTGCCGCGGAGGCGGCGGAGGCGCTGCGGCCGCTCGTCGAGGATCCGCAGGTCGCGAAGCACGGCCACGACCTCAAGGCGGAGACGCACGCGCTCGCGTCGCTCGGGCTCCGGCTCCTCGGGCCCGGCCTCGACACCGAGCTCGCGAGCCGCCTCCTGCTCCCGACGCGCCGGGAGCACGCCCTCGCCGACGTCGCGCGCGAGCGGCTCTCCTGCGAGCTGCCGGCGCTCGAGGGCGAGGCCGCGAAGAAGAGCCAGCGCACGCCGCCGTGGGAGCTCACGGTCGAGTCGGCCGCGTCGTGGGCGGGGCCGTGCGCGGCGGTGCTCACCGACCTCGCGGCGACGCTGCGCCGCGGCCTCGTCGACGAGAACGTGGCGAGCCTCTACGACGAGGTGGAGCGGCCGCTCGTCCCGGTGCTCGTGGGGATGGAGCGCGTCGGCGTGCGGGTCGACAGCTCGCAGATGGAGTCGATGAGCCTCGAGTTCGCGGCCGCGATGAAGGATCTCGAGGGGCGCATCCACGCCGCCGCCGGGCGGAGCTTCAACATCGCCTCGACCCGCGAGCTGGCGCAGGTGCTCTTCGAGGAGCTGAAGCTGCCGGTCATCAAGCGGCTCAAGACCGGGCCCTCCACCGACCAGGACGTGCTCGAGCGGCTCGCGGAGAACCACCCGCTGCCGGCGCTGGTCCTCGAGCACCGCTCGCTCGCGAAGCTGAAGGGCACCTACGTCGACGCGCTGCCGCTCCTCGTCGAGGCGGACGGCCGGATCCACACCACGTTCCACCAGGGCGGCGCCGCGACGGGGCGGCTCAGCTCGTCCGATCCGAACCTCCAGAACATCCCCATCCGCACCGAGCTGTCGAAGCGCATCCGCGCGGCCTTCGTCGCGCCGCCCGGCGAGCTCATCGTCTCCGCCGACTACTCCCAGATCGAGCTCAGGATCCTCGCGCACTTCGCGAAGGACCCGGCGCTCCTCGAGGCGTTCCACCGCGGTGAGGACGTCCACGCTGCGACCGCCGCCGAGACGTTCGGCGTCGCGCGCGACGCGGTGACGGGCGACATGCGGCGGGTCGCGAAGGTCCTGAACTTCGGCATCGCCTACGGGCTCTCCGCGTTCGGGATGTCGCAGCGCCTCGACATGCCGCCGCAGGAGGCGCAGGGCATCATCGACCGCTACTTCGCGCGCTACGCGGCGGTGAAGCGCTGGCTCGACGAGACGATCGCGCGCGCGCGCCAGGAGGGCGAGGTGCGCACGCTCTTCGGCCGCAAGCGCGCGCTCCCCGAGCTCATGAGCCGCAACCCCGCGCTGCGGCAGGGCGCGGAGCGGATGGCGGTGAACACGCCGATCCAGGGCACCGCCGCCGACGTCATCAAGCTCGCCATGGTGCGCGTCGACCGCGCGCTGCAGGCGAGCCGCCTCGACGCGCGGCTCCTCTTGCAGGTGCACGACGAGCTCGTGCTCGAGGTCGCCGAGGCCGACGCCCCCGCGGCGACCGCGCTGCTCCGCGCCGAGATGGGCGCCGCGGCGCAGCTGGCGGTGCCGCTCGAGGTGGACGTCGGGCAGGGGCGGAGCTGGGCCGACGCGCACTGACGCGCGCGGCGTCCACGACTCACGGTGAGCAGCGGCGCGCCTTGCGGCGGGCGCTCACTTCTCGTCGGCCGTCTTCTTCTTGGCGCCGAGGTACTCGACGGTCGCCTCGGGCGGCGCGTCGCGGAAGGCGTCGAGGAGCTTCAGGTGCCCCTCGGCGATGGCGCGCACGCCCGCCTCGAACTGGGCGCGCTGCCGCTTGGCCTCGCCGATGTCGTCCACGATGCGGAGGTAGCGGAGGTGCGCGCTCTGGACGATCTTCTCCGCCTGCAGCTCGGCCTCGGAGAGGGTGATCTCGGCCTCCTTGCGCGCGGCGTCGCGGATGTCCTCGCAAGCCTTCTGGGCCGTGATCATCGTCTCCTGGAGCGTCCGCTCGCGCGAGCGGAGATCCGAGATCTCCTCCTGCATCCGCCGCGCGTCCTCCCGCAGCGTCTGGGCCTCCTTGGCGAGGGACTCGACCTCGGACGCGACGAGCCCGAGGAACGCCTCGACCTCCTGGCGATCGCAGCCGCGGAAGGCGCGGCGGAAGGTCTTCTGCGTGATGTCGAGGGGCGTGATCTTCATGGTGGATCTCGGCGCCGACCGTAGCGCGCTTCGCGCGCCTCGTCCAATCCATCCCACATGAGCCGACACCCTCGACGCGGCGCCCGGCGCGGGTGCCGGTTACGCAGGGGGCCAAAGGCCGCGGGAGGGCGCGGCCGGCGCTCGATGACCTCCAATTCCGCCAGCGTGGCGGCCTCGCTCCGGCAGCTCGCGTCCGGGCTCGGGTACGGCGTCGCCGCGCTCGGCGCCGTCGTCCTCGTGGGCTGGCTCACGGGGGTCGACGCCCTCACGCGACTCATCCCGAACCAGGTGCCGCTCAAGGCCAACGCCGCGCTCGGGCTCGTCGCGGCGGGCGCCGCGACCGGCCTCCTCGCCGGCGCGAAGCACGGCGTCCGCGCGCGGCTCGCCTACGTGCTCGCCGCGGTCGCGGTGGTCATCGCCGCGCTCGCGCTCGCCGAGCACCTCGGCGCGCCGGACCTCCACGTCGACGAGCTCCTCGCGCGCGACGCCGAGGCGGGGTCCGCGTCGCCCGGGCGCATGTCGATGGGGACGGCGTTCGCGCTGCTCCTCGTCGGGCTCGCGCTCCTCGTCCTCGACTGGGAGACCTCCGGCCGGCACGCGCCGGGGCAGGCGCTCGCGCTCACGGCGGCGCTCGTCCCGCTGCAGGCCATCGTCGGCTACATCTACGGCGTCGAGTCCTCCCACGGTGAGAGCCCGCTCACGCAGGTCACGCTCCCGAGCGGCCTCGCGTTCGGCGTGCTCTGCACGGCCGTGCTCCTCGCGCGCCCCGAGCGCGGCTTCATGCGCGTCGTCGCCTCGATCGGGCCGGCGGGCTTCACGGCGCGCCGCCTCCTCGTGGCGATCGCGCTGTTGCCGGTGACGCTCGGGTGGCTCTTCCTCGTCGCCGGCCTGCGCGCCGGGCAGTACCAGGCGATGGTCGGCGCGTCGCTCGTGGTCGTCTCGGCGGTCGTGACCGGCGCGGCCGTGGTGTGGTGGACCGCGCGCGAGATCCAGCGGACCGACGACGGCCGCAGCGCCGTCGAGGAGGCCCTGCGGCGCGAGCGCGAGTGGTTCCGCACCACCATCGCCTCGATCGGCGACGGCATCGTCGCGACGGACGACGACGGGTGCGTCACCGACATGAACGCCGTGGCCGAGGCGCTCACCGGGTGGCCCGCCGCCGACGCGCGCGGGCAGCCGCTCGGCGAGGTGTTCCGGGCACGCGCCGGGGACGGCGCGCCGGTGGAGGACCCGTTCGCTTACGCCTTCCGGGAACGGCGCGTCGCGGACCTCGCGCGCGACACCGTGCTCGTCGCGCGGAGCGGCGCCGAGTTCCCGATCGAGGGGTGCGTCGCGCCCATCCGCGCGCGCCGCGGCGACCCGCGCGGCGTCGTCCTCGTGTTCCGCGACATCCGCGACCGGCGGCGGGTGGAGGAGGAGCGCGCGACCCTGCTCGAGAGCGAGCGCGCCGCGCGCGCCGAGGCCGAGGAGGCGAGCCGCGCCAAGGACGAGTTCATCGCGACGCTCTCGCACGAGCTGCGGACGCCCCTCAACTCGGTGCTGGGCTGGGCGCGCCTGCTCAGGCTCGGCAAGCTCGACGCCACGGGGGTGACGCGCGCGGTCGAGGCCATCGAGCGCGGCGCGACCACCCAGGCCCAGATCGTGGACGACCTCCTCGACATGGCGCGGATCGTCCGCGGCCAGCTCAGGCTCGACGTGCGCCCGGTGGAGCTCGTGCCGGTGCTGGAGGCGGCGATCGACACCGTCCGGCCAGCCGCCGCGGCGCGCGAGATCGAGATCGCGGCCGTCCTCGAGCCGCGCGCCGGCGCCGGCGCGGGCGACCCCGGGCGCCTGCAGCAGGTGGCCTGGAACCTCCTCACGAACGCGATCAAGTTCACCCCGCCCGGCGGGCGGGTGGAGGTCCGCCTCTCGCGCCGCGGCGAGGCGGTGGAGCTCACGGTGCGAGACACCGGCTCCGGCATCCCCCCCGAGTTCCTCCCGCACGTGTTCGAGCGCTTCCGCCAGGCGGACTCCTCCACCACGCGCGCGCACGGCGGCCTCGGGCTCGGGCTCGCGATCGTGCGGCACCTCGTCGAGGCGCACGGCGGGGCCGTCGCGGCCGAGAGCGCGGGACCTGGCCAGGGCTCCTCCTTCACCGTCACGCTGCCGCTCTTCCAGCAGCGGGTGCGGGCGCGCGAGGCGGAGCCGCCGCGCGTCCCCGTGCGCCCGCCGCCGCCGCGGCCGCCCTCGCTCGACGCGCTCCACGTGCTCGTCGTGGACGACGACCACGACACGCTCGAGGTGGTGAAGCAGCTCCTCGAGCACGCGGGGGCCGACGTGACCGCGGCCACGAGCGCCGACGAGGCCCTCGCCGCGGTGGCGCGCGCGCTGCCCGACGTCATCGTCTCCGACATCGGCATGCCCGGGCAGGACGGGTACGAGCTCATCCGCCGCGTGCGCGGCCTCGCCAAGGACCGCGGCGGCGCGATCCCCGCCGCGGCGCTCACCGCGTTCACGCAGTCCGACCACCGCCAGCAGGCGCTCGCGGCCGGGTTCCAGCTCTACCTCGCGAAGCCCATCGAGCCGGACGAGCTGACCGCGGCGGTCGCGAAGCTCGCCGGGCGCGCGGGGTAGGGGAGGAGCGATGGCGATCAGCGCGACCGAGCTCGAGGCGCACCGCCCGGCGCTCACCGGGCACTGCTACCGCATGCTCGGATCCGTCGTGGACGCGGACGACGCCGTGCAGGAGACGATGGTCCGCGCCTGGCGGAGCGTCGATCGCTTCGACGGGCGCGCCTCGCTCCGCACCTGGCTCTACCGCATCGCGACGAACGTCTGCCTCGACGCGCTCGCCGACCGCGCCCGGCGCGCGCGCCCGATCGAGGAGGGTCCGCAGGGCTCGATAGCGGATCCGCTCGAGGCGCGGCCCCGCACGCACTGGCTCGAGCCCATCCCCGACGTGCGGGCGGTGCCCTCCGACCTCGATCCGGCGGAGCAGGTGGTGCTGCGCCAGAGCATCCGCCTCGCGTTCGTGGCGGCGCTCCAGCACCTCCCGCCGAAGCAGCGCGCGGCCCTCATCCTCACCGAGGTGCTCGGCTGGTCCGCGGCGGAGGTGGCCGACAGCCTCGACACCTCGGTCGCCGCGATCAACAGCGCGCTGCAGCGGGCCCGTGCGACGCTCGCCACCCGCGACCTCGGCGACGCCCGCGCCGCGCTGCCCGCCGCCAAGGCGGCGCTCGTGGAGCGCTACGTCGCCGCGTTCGAGCGCTACGACGTCGACGCCCTCACGGCGCTCCTGCACGAGGACGCGACGCTCTCGATGCCGCCCTACACGCTGTGGCTGCGCGGGCACGAGGCGATCCGCGCCTGGCTGCTCGGCCGCGGGTCGGCGTGCCGCGGGTCGCGCCTCGTCGCGGCGCCCGCCTGCGGCTCGCCGGCGTTCGCGCAGTACCGGCCGGCGGCCGGCGGGGGCCATGAGGCCTTCGCGCTCATCGTGCTCGAGCCCGGCGGCGACCGCTTCGCCAGCATGACCTCCTTCCTCGACGTGGAGACGATCTTCCCCGCGTTCGGCCTCCCGCGGGTGCTCCCGCCGTAGCGCCGATGAGTTCGCGGGGGCAGGGGAGTCCAACGTCACGAACCCGCTCACGGAGAACGACCATGGCCACGACCAAGACCCGCAAGCTGTTCGTGAACCTCCCCGTCCAGGACCTCGCCCGCTCGATGGAGTTCTTCCGCGCGCTCGGCTTCGAGTTCAACCCGCGGTGGACGGACGACAAGGCCGCCTGCATGATCCTGAGCGAGGAGGCGTTCGTGATGCTCCTCACGACGCCGTTCTTCCGGACGTTCACGAAGAACGCGGTCTGCGACACCGCGGCGCAGACCGAGGCGCTCTTCGCCATCTCGTGCGAGAGCCGCGCCGAGGTGGACGACCTCGTGAGGCGCGCCGTCGCCGCGGGCGGGAAGCACGCGATCGACCCGCAGGACCACGGGTTCATGTACGGCTGGAGCTTCCGCGACCTCGACGGACACCACTGGGAGGTGCTGTGGATGGACCCGAAGCACGTCCAGGGCTGACCGTCCGGCGCTGACCCGCGCGGCGCTTGCGCGGTTCACAGGCAGTGGCGCGATGCCGATCGAGGCGGCGCGGCGCGCGTCGGCGGGAAATCTCGTGAAGAATGCGGGTCTCGTCGCTGGCCCTCGCCTTGCTTTGGTCTGGTCCGAGATCAAAGGAGCGGACCGGGACCCTGCCGTGAGCGACGAACCGACATTCAGCGAAGAGCAGACGAGCTACCTCGGCGGCTTTCTCCGTGGCGTCGACGCCGCTCGCACTCGCATTGGACTGTCTCCGGTGGCGGAGAAGCTCGGTGGCGTCGTCGGAGCTGCCGCGCCGGCTGCCGCTCCCTCCGTGCCAGGCCGGCCGGAGCTCGTGCACCTCCGCGCCCAGGACCGCTTCCTCGCCGAGGGAAGGAAGCTCAGCCCCGAGGAGGAGGCCAAGCGCGCCGGGAACCCCCTCGACGTGTGGGACGCCATGCAGGAGCACGCGCGCGAAGGGCGCTTCCCGAAGGGCCTCGACGTCTACCGCTGGAAGTTCCACGGCCTGTTCCAGGTCGCGCCCGCCGAGGACGCCTTCATGTGCCGCCTGCGGTTGCCGGGCGGCCTCGTGAGCTCGCACCAGCTGCGCGGCATCGCGGCGATCGCCGAGCGCTTCGGGGCCGGCCACGCGGACGTGACCACGCGTGCGAACCTCCAGCTGCGCGGGATCGGCGCGCAGGACGGTGTCGAGGTGCTGGCCTCGCTGCACGAGCTCGGGATCGTCCCGCGCGGCGCCGGCGCCGACAACGTGCGGAACATCACCGGCAGCCCCACGGCGGGCGTGGATCCCCAGGAGCTCATCGACACCCGCCCACTCACCCGGGCCCTCCATCACCACGTCCTCCACCACCGCGAGCTGTACGGCCTGCCGCGGAAGTTCAACGTCGCGTTCGACGGCGGCGGCTCGGTGGGCGTGCTCGAGGAGACGAACGACGTCGGCTTCGCGGCGGTGCGGGTGGGGGAGGGCCAGACGGTGCCCGCCGGCGTCCATTTCAGGCTCCGGCTGGGCGGAGTCACCGGCCACGGCGACTTCGCCCGCGACGCCGGCGTCGTGGTCGCGCCGGCGCAGTGCGTGGCGGTGGCCGACGCGATCATCCGCGTGTTCCTCGACCACGGCGATCGCACCGACCGCAAGAAGGCGCGCCTCAAGTTCGTGCTCGATCGCCTTGGCCACGACCGTTTCCTGGCGGAGGTGGAGAAGCTCCTCCCGGCGCCGCTGCCGCGGCTGCCCCTGGAGCGCTGCGAGCCGCGCGCGCCCTGGGCGAAGCACGGGCACGTGGGCGCGCACCCGCAGCGTCAGCCCGGCCTCTTCTACCTGGGGCTCGTGCTGCCGGTGGGGAGGCTCGACGCGGCGCAGCTGCGAGGCCTGGCGGCGCTCGCCGAGCGGCTCGGCTCGGGCACGCTGCGCCTCACCGTCTGGCAGAACGTCATCGTCCCGGATCTCCCCGAGGACCGCCTCGCCGAGGCACAGGCCGAGGTCGAGGCGCTCGGCCTCGGCTGGAGAGCGGGCTCGCTCCGCGGCGCCCTCGTCGCCTGCACCGGGACGAGGGGGTGCAAGTACTCGGCGACCGACACCAAGGCGCACGCGCACGCGCTCGCCGATCACCTGGACGCCCGGCTCGAGCTCGACGAGCCCATCAACATCCACCTCACCGGCTGCCCGCACTCGTGCGCGCAGCACCGCATCGCGGACATCGGCCTCCTCGGCGTGCAGATCGAGGTCGCCGGAGGAGGCCTCGCCCAGGGCTACCACGTCCACGTCGGCGGCGGCGCCGGCTCGCACGAGGCCCTGGGGCGCGAGATCGTCCGCGACGTCGCCGAGACCGAGCTCGCTCCACTGCTGGAGCGCCTGCTGCGCGGCTGGCTCGACCTCCGTCGGGAGGCGGAGAGCTTCCAGGACTTCACGAAGCGTTTCCCCGTCGAGGCGCTGCGGGCCCTCTGCGCGTCGCCGGCATCGCCGGAGCGGGCGGCGTGATCCCGGTCCTGCCGGAGAGCGCTCCGTTCACGCCGGCGCAGCGCGCGTGGCTGAACGGCTACTTCGCGGGACTGCTCTCGTCGCAGGGCGGCAGCGCGCCCGCCGCGACGCCGGTCCCGCTGCCGGGTGCGGCGGCGGCGGCGCCACCCGCCGCGCCGGCCGAGCCCTGGCACGACCCAGGGCTCTCCCTCGACGCGCGCCTCGCCCTCGCGCAGGGGCAGCCGCTCCCCGCACGCCTCATGGCCGCCATGGCCCAGCTCGACTGCAACGCATGCGGCTACGACTGCCGGAGCTACGGCGCGGCGCTGGCTGCCGGCGCGGAGAAGAAGGTGTCGCTGTGCAGCCCCGGCGGCGCGGCCACCGCCGCCAAGCTGAAGGAGCTCCTCGCCGCGCCGGCGGCGGCGCCGGCCGCGTCCTCGCCAAAGCCCGCTCCGGAACCGGCGCCGGCCGTGGCCTCGCCGCCGCCTGCTCCGAGACCGGCGGTCGTCGCGGCGGTCGCGGCGGCGCGCGCCGGCCGCGTCACCTTCCGCGCGCGCCTGCTCGCGCGCGACATCCTGCACGGCCCCGGCGCCACGGCACCCGTCGTGAACCTCGTGCTCGACGCCGGTGAGGCGGGCGAGCCGTTCGAGCCCGGCGACTCGTTCGGCGTCTTCCCCGAGAACTCCGGCGAGGCCGTGGAGGGCGCGCTGGCGGCGCTCCGCGCCACCGGGCGCGAGCGGATCCTCGGGCCCGCCGGCCGCGAGGGCCCGCTGCGGGTGGTCCTGACGGAGGACTGCGACCTGAGCGATCTCGACGAGGTGCTGGCCCAGCTGCCGCCGAGGTGGCCGCCGCTCCAGGACATCGTGAGGACCCTCGCCCGCCTCAAGCCCCGCCTCTACACGCTCGCGTCGTCCCCCCGGCTCCACCCCGGAGAGGCGCACCTCACGGTGGCGGTCGCCCCGGACGGCTTCGCCTCCACCTGGCTCGCGCAGCGGCTCCCCGTCGGCGGCACGCTGCGCCTGTTCGTGAACCGGGGACGGCTGCGCCTGCCGCCGCGGAGCGACGCGCCCGTCATCATGATCGGCGCCAGCACCGGGATCGCACCGTTCCGCGCCTTCCTGCAGGAACGCAAGGCGAGCGGGGCGAGCAGCTTGTCCTGGCTCCTCTTCGGCGGAGAGCGCCAGGCGGACGACCTGTACCAGCGCGAGATGGACGAGTTCCTCGCCGCGGGCGTGCTGACCCGGCTCGACAAGGCGTTCCCCGGCGATGCGACACCTGGGGTGAAGCTCGCCGACCGCCTCCTGCAGAATGGCGCCGAGCTCTGGAGCTGGCTCGAGCAGGGGGCGCACCTGTACGTGAGCGGTGACGCGAAGCGCATGGCGCCGGAGGTGGACGCGGCGCTCCGCGGCGTCGTCGCGGAGCACGGCAAGCGCTCGGCCGACGAGGCGAAGAGCTTCCTCGCGTCGCTGACGAAGGACAAGCGCTACCTGCGCGAGATCTATTGAACGTGAGGGATGACACGATGAAGAGCACCGTCGCAGCACTCGCCGCGGCCGCACGCACCAAGGCGGACCTCTCGGCGCAGGGGCCCGCCCGCTACCTCGTGCTGTCGATGCTCGCGGGGGCCTACGTCGGGCTCGGGATCGTCCTCATCTTCGCCATCGGCGCCCCCATGGCCGCCGCCGGCTCGCCAGGCACGAAGGCGCTCATGGGCGCCTCCTTCGGCGTGGCGCTGACGCTCGTGATCTTCGCCGGGTCCGAGCTCTTCACCGGCAACAACCTCGTCATGACGCTCGGCGCGCTGGAGCAGAAGGTGAGCTGGGGCGAGACGTTGCGCGTGTGGGCGCTCTCCTTCGCCGGCAACCTCGCCGGCTCGCTCGCCCTCGCCGCAGCGACGGTCGCCTCGGGCATCGTCTCGGCGGCGCCGATGAAGGACTTCGTGCTCAAGGTGAGCGCCGCGAAGATGGCCGCGCCCGCCTCCGAGCTCTTCTTCCGCGGCCTGCTGTGCAACGTCCTCGTGACGCTCGCGGTGTGGATGGCGGCGAAGGCGAAGGACGAGATGGCGAAGCTCGTGCTCATCTTCTGGTGCCTCTTCGCGTTCATCGGCGCCGGGTTCGAGCACAGCGTCGCGAACATGACGCTCCTCGGCATGGCGGTCCTCGTGCCGCACGATCCTTCGCTCGTGAGCTGGGCAGGGTTCGCGAGGAACCTCCTGCCGGTGACCCTCGGCAACATCGCAGGCGGCGCCGTCGTCGTGGCCGGCGCGTACTGGTTCGTCACCCGCGAGGTGGCGGCTCCGCTGAAGGCGTCCGCGCCCGTGGCGCTGGCCGAGGCGAACGAGGGTTAGGCGGCCGTTCATGTGCGAGGTCGCCGCGGGTGACGCGCTCGGCGAAAGACCTCGGTCCGCGTGCCATCTGGGTGCGGCGCGGGTTCGCGCTCTTCAGCGGGAACCCGGCGGCGTCAGCCCCGCGGTGACGCCGGCCCCTGCGCCAGGCTCTTGTAGATCTTCTTCAGCTTCTCGAGCAGCTGGTGCGGCTCCTCCGGCGGCGCCGCGGTGCCGGGGGCGACGTGCTCGGTCGCGCGCGCCACCGCCTCCTGCCGCCGCGCGATGACGTCGGCGAGCTGGCGCGCCGCCTCGGGTGAGCGCTCGAAGAGCGCCGAGAAGGCGTCGCGGTCGAGCGTCACGAGCGCGCAGTCGCTGGCGGCGAGCACCGTCGCGCTGCGCGGCTGTCCCGTGAGCGCGGCCATCTCGCCGAAGAACTCGCCGGGGCCGAGCCGCGCCGCCTCCTCCTCGCGGCCGTCGGGCGCGCGCACGCGCACGGTCACCTCGCCGTCGGCGATGACGTAGAACGGCGAGGTGCGGGTGTCGCCCTGCGGGATGACGACCTCGCCGCGCCCGAAGCGGGCGAGGCGCGCGCGGGCCGCCAGCTCGGCGCGGTGCTTCGGCTCGACCGCGCGCAGGAAGTCGACCGTGTCGAGGAGCGCGCGCACGTCGAGCGGCGGCGCCGCGGGGACGGCGCGCGGCGCGTCGCGCGCGAGGCGCACGTCGCGCCCGGTCGCGGTGAGCGGGAGCCCCGCCCGCTGCAGCCGGTACCAGAGCTGCGAGCGCACGTCGTCC
>JBJMQK010000298.1:0-2646 GCA_045802735.1 Anaeromyxobacteraceae bacterium
GACCGGGCCCGGCGCGAGCGGCGCCTGGGCTGGATGCTCGCGGCGCCGGCCTTCGCGGTGATGCTCATCGTCACCGCCTACCCGATGCTGAATGCCCTGTGGCTGTCGACCTTCAGATATCGGCTCACCGACCCCGGCTCGCGCGAGTTCGTGGGCCTCGCGAACTACGCGGTCGTGCTCACCGATCCGCTCTGGTGGCAGGACGTCCGCACCACCGCGCTCATCACGCTCGTCACCGTCGCGGTCGAGCTCGTGCTCGGGATGGCGCTCGCGCTGGTGATGCACCGCATCGCCTTCGGCCGGCGGCTGGTGCGCACGTCGATCCTGGTGCCCTACGGCCTCGTGACCGTCGTCTCCGCCTTCGCGTGGCGCTACGCGTTCTCGAGCGAGACCGGCTTCGTGAACCGCTGGTTCGGGCTCGGCGACTTCGCCTGGTTCAGCCACCGCGCCTCGTCGCTCCTCGCCATCTGCGCGTGCGAGATCTGGAAGACCACGCCGTTCATGTCGCTGCTCCTCCTGGCGGGCCTGGCGCAGGTCCCGGACGAGCTCCTCGAGGCCGCCCGGATGGATGGCGCCACGGCCTGGCAGCGCTTCTCGCGCGTGACGCTGCCGAGCATGAGGACGTCGATCCTGGTGGCGGTGCTGTTCCGGATGCTCGACGCCTACCGCGTGTTCGACAGCATCTTCGTGATGACCGCCGGTGCACAGGAGACCGAGTCGGTGTCGTTCCTCGCGTACCGGCAGATGATCGGCCGGACCGCGCTCGGCCTCGGCTCCGCCGTCTCGGTCCTGCTGTTCCTCTCGGTGGTGCTGATGGCGCTCGTCTTCATGCGCGTGTCACGGTCCGACCTGGGCGCGGGGCGGAGCGCGCGATGAGGCGCAGCGGGCGCGGCGTGGGGTGGACGGCGGCGGCGGTCCTCATCGTGGCCTACGCGCTCCTGCCGGTCGCCTGGATCGTGTCGCTGTCGTTCAGGGCGGGCGACGACATCCAGAGCCATCGCTTCCTGCCCGCCGTCTGGACGCTCGAGAACTACCGCACGGTGTTCCGCACCTCGCTCTTCACGAGCGCGCTGCGCAACGGCATCGGCATCTCGCTCATCGCGACCGCCATCTCGATCGTCCTCGCCACCTTCGCGGCCTACGCCATCGCGCGCCTCGAGTTCCGGGGCAAGCAGCTCGTGCTCGGCACGGCGCTCGCCGTGGCGATGTTCCCGGTGGTCTCGATCGTCGGGCCGCTCTTCGAGGTCTGGCGCAGGGTGGGCCTCTACGACACCTGGGCCGGCCTCGTCATCCCCTACCTCTCGTTCACGCTGCCGCTCTCGATCTGGGTGCTCACCGCGTTCTTCAGGCAGATCCCGTGGGAGCTGGAGGAGGCGGCGCTCATGGACGGCGCGACGCCGTGGCAGGCGTTCCGCAAGGTGATCGTCCCGCTGGCGGCGCCGGGCGTCGTCACGGCCGCCATCCTCACCTTCCTCTTCGCCTGGAACGACTTCGTGTTCGGGATCTCGCTCACCTCGACCGACCGCGCGCGGAACGTGCCCGCCGCGCTCGCGTTCTTCACCGGCGCGTCGCAGTTCCAGCACCCCGCCGCGGCGATCGCGGCGGCGGCGGTGGTCGTGACCGTGCCGGTCATCGTCGTCGTCCTGCTGTTCCAGCAGCGCATCGTGGCCGGGCTCACCTCCGGCGCGGTGAAGGGCTGAGCCGGTGGCCACCCTCACGCTCGACCGGGTGGTGAAGCGTTACGCGCGCGGCGCCGCGCCGGCGGTGGACGGCGTGAGCCTCGAGATCGCCGACGGCGAGCTCGTCGTCCTCGTCGGCCCGTCCGGCTGCGGGAAGTCCACCGTGCTGCGGATGATCGCCGGCCTCGAGGACATCACCGAGGGTGAGCTGCGCATCGACGGGCGGCGCGCCAACGAGCAGGGGCCGCGCGAGCGCGACCTCGCGATGGTGTTCCAGAACTACGCGCTCTACCCGCACCTCACCGTCTTCGAGAACATCGCGTTCCCGCTGCGGCTCTCGCGCCGCCGCGAGGAGGGCGAGATCCGGCGCAAGGTGGGGGAGGTCGCCGCGCTCGTCGACCTCGCCGAGCTGCTCGATCGCAAGCCCGCCCAGCTCTCCGGCGGGCAGCGCCAGCGGGTGGCGATGGCGCGCGCCATCGTGCGCGAGGCGCGCGCCTTCCTGTTCGACGAGCCGCTCTCGAACCTCGACGCCAAGCTGCGCGCACAGACCCGCCTCGAGATCCAGAAGCTGCACCGCGAGCTGCGCACGACGTCGCTCTTCGTCACCCACGACCAGGTCGAGGCCATGACGCTCGCCGAGCGGATGATCGTCATGAACGCAGGTCGCATGGAGCAGATCGGCACGCCCGACGAGGTCTACCACCGGCCGGCAACCACGTTCGTCGCCGGCTTCATCGGCTCGCCGCCGATGAACCTCGTGCGCGGCCTGGCGTCGGGCACGGGGTTCGGCGCCGGCGGGCAGCTCCTGCCGCTCGCTGAGCCGGCGCCGCGCGAGGGCGAGCTCGTGCTCGGCGTGCGCCCGGAGCACGTCGAGATCGGCAGCGAGCTCAGCGCGGCCGCCTGGCCGCTGCGCGTGCAGGCGCTCGAGATGCTGGGCGCGGAGCGCCTCGTCTACGGGCTGCTCGGC
>JBJMQK010000338.1:0-8446 GCA_045802735.1 Anaeromyxobacteraceae bacterium
AGAGCTTCACGGGCCACTTCCTCGGGAAGATGCTCCAGCAGCAGCGGGCCCGGCGCCCGCGCACGGGCTCGGCGGCGAGCGCGTAGCGGCGCATCGCCGCAGCCCTTTCCGGACCGACGTGACGCGCGTCAACGCGCCGGAGCGAACGGCGCGGTAGCACGGGGCTTTCCGACGACAAGGAGCCCCCGATGCCCACGACGAACGAGAACCTCGCCACTGCCTTCGCCGGCGAGAGCCAGGCCAACCGCAAGTACCTCGCCTTCGCCCGCCAGGCCGACAAGGACGGCCTGCCGCAGATCGCGAAGCTCTTCCGCGCCGCCGCCGAGGCCGAGACGATCCACGCGCTCGCGCACTTCCAGAACATGGGCGGGGTCGGCTCCACGCTCGAGAACCTGAAGGCCGCGGTCGCCGGCGAGACGTACGAGTTCACCGAGATGTACCCGCCGATGGTGGCGGCGGCGGAGGCGGAGAAGCACAAGGGCCGCCACATGCTCGGCTTCGCCGAGAAGGCCGAGAAGATCCACGCCGGCCTCTTCGGCCAGGCGCTCGCCGCGCTCCAGTCCGGCGCCGACCTCTCGCAGATGGACGTGTACCTGTGCCCGGTCTGCGGCGACGTGGAGTTCGGCGTCGTCCCCGACAAGTGCCCGGTGTGCGGGGCGCCGGCGTCGAAGTTCCAGAAGATCGGGTAGCGCGCGGGCGCGCACGCCGCGTTCGCCCTTCGACTCCGCCGCTGCGCGGCTACGCTCAGGGTGAACGGACCTGGAATCCGTTCGCCCTGAGCGTAGCGCAGCGGAGTCGAAGGGCGGACGCACGCGCGCCTCGACCCCGGCGCCCCCCTGCGCTACCTTCGCGCGCCGTGGACGCGCCCGTCCTCCCCGCCGATGATCTCCACCTCCGCCGCGGGCGCGCGCTCGCGGTCTCGCAGGTGCTCGGGGCCGCGACGCTGTGGGGGGTGAGCGGCGTCGTCGCGCGGAGCCTGTTCCTCCACGACGTCGACCCGGCGCACCTCGTCCAGGTGCGGATGCTGATCGGGGGCCTCGCGCTGCTGCCGGTCGTCGCGCTGCGCGGCAGCGCGGCGATCGCGCGGCGGCACCTCCTCGGGGTCGCGGGCTACGCGGCGATGCTCGTCGCGGTGCAGCTCTTCTACTTCGAGGCGATCGCGGCCGCGGGCGTCGCGGTCGCCATCTTCCTCCAGTACACCGCGCCGCTGCTCGTCGGCGCCTGGGAGGCGGTCCGCGCCCGGCGCATGCCCTCGGGCCCGGTCGCGACGGCGCTCGCGATCGCGGTCGCCGGGTCGGGGCTGCTCGTCCTCCCCGGCGCCGGGGTGCACGTCCCCGCGGCCGGCTTCGCCTGGGGCATCGCCGCCGCCTTCGGGATGGCCGGGGCCACCGTCGCGGGCGGCGCGCTGCGGCGCCGCGGCGTGCGCGCGACGCCGCTCCTCGCCTACGGCCTCGTCCTCGGCTCCTTCGCCTTCGCCCCGGTGCGGACGCCGTGGAACGCGCTCGCCGCGGTGCCGCTCGCGAGCTGGCCCTACTTCGCCTACGTGGCGATCTTCGCGACCGCGGTCCCCTTCACGCTCTACGCCGCCGCGCTCGCGGCGCTCCCCGGCAGCGTCGCGATCCTGCTCGCCATGCTGGAGCCGGTCCTGGCCGTCGTGCTCGCCTGGGCCATCCTCGGCGAGGCGCTCACGCCGCTGCAGATCGCGGGCGGCGCGCTCATCCTCGCGGCCATCGCGCTCACCGCCCGCTCGCGCGAGTGACCGTCAGGTCGCCCGGCGCGGCGCGATCGGACGCTCGGGCGTCCACCGCTCGCCGGCCGGGCGGCCGGAGAGCGAGCTGGGCGCATCGAGGTGCGCTCCCTCGTCGACGCCCACGCCGAGGCGATCGACGAGCTCACCGCCGAGCCAGCCCGTCACCAGGGCGAGGAGCACCGCCACGACCGAGAGCACCACCGCGCCACCGCCGGCGCGGCCCGGGTCGCCGTAGCGCAGCCCCCAGCTCGCGATGAAGAGCCCGACGACCGCGAGGTTCCCCAGGCCGTGGATCGCGCCCACCCGCCAGGCCCGCGTCCCGCGCGGGATGGCGAGCCAGTCCACGAGGCCGAAAACGGCCGCGAGGAGGGCGCCCACGATGCCGGCGCCGATCATGTAGAAGGACGTCCAGCCCCAGCGCTCACCGCCCGAGGCGAGGTGGATGAGGTCGAACACGAGCGACGTCGCGAACAGGCCGAGCGGAAAGGCGACGAGCATCGGGTGAATCGGGTGACCAGCGAGCTTCGCTTTGCTTTCCATGGGATCTCCCCCCTGGGAAACATGCATCGCGCGGCCCAAAAACGAAGGGCCCCCGCGCGTGCGGGAGCCCTCGAAGACGTCAGCAGCGAGCGCCGGGCGCCCGCGGATGAATCAGGCCGCCTTCTTCTTGCAGCCGCAGGCGCCCTTCTCGCAAGAGCAGGGAGCGCCCTTGCCTTCCTTGCACTCGCAGGGCTTCTTCTCGTCGGCCGCGGCGAAGGTCGACGCCTTCTTCTTGCAGGCGCAGGCGCCCTTCTCGCAGGAGCAGGCGGCGCCCTTCCCTTCCTTGCACTCGCAAGGCTTCTTCTCGTCGGCCGCGGCGAACGACGCCTTCTTCTTGCAGGCGCACTTGCCCTTCTCGCAGGAGCAATCCTTGCCGTGCGTGCAGTCGCAGCCCTTCGGCTCCTCGGCGGCGGCCTTCTTCTCCGGCGCGGCGGCGGCGGCCTTGTCGGCCGGCTTCGCGGAGTCCTTCTTCTCGGCCTTGTCGGCCTTGGAAGACTTCTTCTGGCAATCGCAGCCCTTCTCGCCGGCATAAGCCGGGGCGGCGACCGTGAGGGCAAACGCACCGAGGGTCGCGAGCGCGAGGCTGAGGATGAAGCTCTTCATGTCTTTTGCACCTTTCTGGAACCCGAGCAGGAATCGGGAGGGCGACAGCCTAGGAGGGTGCCCGTCACCTTGTCAAGGGACTGGCCGTACGCTCGCTCGCCGTTCGAGCGAACGCCTCCAGGTCGCTCTGAGGCCGGGGCTCGCGAAAAGGTTTCGAGCGCCGACTCGTTTCCCTAGATCCCGGCCGGAATGTCCCAGCTCGAACCGGACGCGCTGCTGCAGCTCCTCCGCGACCCGAATCGCGAGTCGCACGAGGTCGCCACCGCCGCGGGCGTCCCTCGCGACGAGGCGGCGCGTGCCGCGCGGCTCGCGCTCGGCATCGTCAAGGCGAAGCCGGAGGACGTGACGACGCTCCCCCCGCCGCTCGCGATCGCGGTCCTGCGCGCGGCCGCCGCCGCGGGCCGGGCGGACATCCTCGCCGCAGCCGCCGCGCACGGCCAGAAGGACATCGCCAAGGAGGGCAAGCGGGCGCTGTGGCTCCTCAGGTCGCGCGGCGTCGCCGTCCCCGACCCGCCGCGACCCGCGCCGGCGCCGCCCGCGGCAGTGCCCGAAGCTCCCCTGCCCTGCTACGCCTCCACCATCGACGGGCACGGCGAACGGGCGCTCTGGATCGGGCGCAACGTGCCGGGGAAGGGCGTGGAGGTGGCGCAGGCCATCGTCTCCGACGCGAAGGGGCTGACCGAGCTCCGCGTCGGGCTCCTCGGCCGCAAGGAGTACCGCGCCTTCACGCGCGACATCCTGGAGCGCGGGCGCACGATGGGCGTCGCGGAGATCGACGCCGCGACGGCGCGGGCCATCGTGGCGGCGGCGCGCGCGCTGAACGACGCCGCCAGGGAGCCGCCGCCCGAGGGCGCAGACGCCTGGCTCGCGCGCGCGGGTCCCGCCGGGACGCCGCCCGACCCGGCGGCGCGGTTCGCCGCGCCGCTGCCGGAGGACGAGGAGCGCGCCGCGCTCGAGGCCTCGGCGCGGCTCCACGACCTGCCGCTCCTGCGCGGCTGGCTCGCCGACGAGGACGACCTGCGCGCGCTCGCGGCGAAGCTCGACGAGGTCGCCGTCTCGCCGCTGTACCTCGACGAGCAGCAGCGCGCCGAGGCGGGCCTGCGGCTCGTGGCCGACGCCGTCGAGGCCGCGTTCGATCCCGCGTCGCGGCGGCGCTGGGCCGCGCGGCTCTTCAGCGTCGCCGAGCACCTCGAGCGCAGCGGCGACACCGCCCACGCACCGCTCGCCGCGGCCGCGGCGCGCGCGCTGCTCGCCGGGACGGAGGCGGCTCGCATCCCGTTCGCGCGGCTCCTCGTCGAGAAGGCCTTCCCCGCGCCCGAGGTCGCGCGCGAGCGGCGCCCCGGCGCGGGCGGGCCCGGCGAATCGTCGCTCATCATCCCTCCGATCCGCTAGGTCGCGCATGCCCGAGTACCGGAACCCCGTCCCCACCGTCGACGTCGTCATCCTCCTCCCCGGCGACCGCGTCGTCCTCATCGAGCGCAAGAACCCGCCGCCGGGGTGGGCGATCCCGGGCGGCTTCGTCGACGAGGGCGAGTCGCTCGCCGCCGCCGCGGCGCGCGAGGCGCGCGAGGAGACGGGGCTCGCGGTCGCGCTGGTCGAGCAGTTCCACGTGTACTCCGACCCGCGGCGCGATCCCCGCAAGCACACGGTGTCGACCGTCTTCATCGCCCGCGCCGAGGGCGAGCCCGAGGGCGCCGACGACGCGCTGCGCGCCCAGGCGTTCCCGTGGACCGCGCTCCCGGCGCCGCTCGCGTTCGACCACGCCGAGATCCTCGGCGACGTGCGCCGCTACCTGCTCACCGGCGCGCGGAGGCGGCTGTGACCCTGGCCGCGGCGGATCGCGCCGCGCTCCTCGGCATCGCCGAGGCGGCGGTGCGGGCGCGCGTCGCCGGCGGCGCCGCCCCGCCCGTCCCGGCCGCCGGTGCGCTCGCGGAGCCGCGCGGCGCCTTCGTCACCCTCACCGTCCGCGGCGAGCTGCGCGGGTGCGTGGGCTCGTTCACGCCCGACGGCTCGCTCGCGGCCACCGTCGCGCGGGTGGCGGCGAAGGCGGCCGCCGAGGACCCGCGCTTCGAGCCGCTGCGCGCGGAGGAGCTCGACGACCTCGACGTGCACGTCTCCGCGCTCGACCCGCGGCGCCCGATGCGCGACCCCGCCGAGCTCGAGATCGGGCGCGACGGCGTCGTCGTGCAGCTCGGCTGGAACCGCGGCGCCCTCCTGCCGCGCGTCGCGGTCGAGGAGGGCTGGACCCGTGAGACCTTCCTCGAGCGCACGTGCCTCAAGGCCGGGCTGCCCCCGGACGCCTGGCAGGACCCCGCCGCGACGGTCGAGCTCTTCGCCGCCGAGGAGTTCGGCGGCGCGCCCGGCGGGTGATTCCGGCAGCTGACGCGTGTTAGGGATCTGAGATGCCCTCCTTCTTCGGCTCCTCGGCGAGCTTCCTCGTCGTCGCCCTCCTCGTCGCCGCCGCGTTCGGCGCCCTCGTCATCGTCCACGAGCTGGGCCACTTCGCGGTGGCGCGGCTCTGCGGGATGCGCGTCGAGCGCTTCAGCGTCGGGTTCGGCCCGGTCGTGCTGCGGCGTCGAACGGGGGACACCGAGTGGGCGATCTCGGCCGTGCCCTTCGGCGGCTACGTCCGGATCGCCGGCATGGGCCCGGGCGACGACGTGGAGGAGGGCGACGACGGCGCGTACGCGAACAAGCCCGCCTGGAAGCGCTTCCTCGTCATCCTCGCCGGCCCGGTGATGAACTACGCGCTGGCGGTGGTCCTCGCGACCGCCATGCTCGCGACGCTCGGGTTCCGCGAGCCCGATCCCGCGGCGGCGATCGGCGAGGTGGTGGCCGGCGGGGCGGCGGCGCGCGCGGGGCTCCGCACCGGCGACCGCGTGCTCGCCGTGGACGGCAAGCCCGTCGCGACGTGGGAGGCGCTCGTCGCGGAGGTGGTCGCGCACCCCGGCGCGCCCGCCTCGCTCACCGTCGCGCGCGGCGACGAGGCGCCGGTCACGATCGTGGCGACCCCCGAGGCCGTGGGTGGCCGCGGGCGCCTCGGCGTCGGCCAGGGCGTGCGCGTGGTGCGGGCGAGCCCGGCGGAGGCGGCGGCCGCGGGCGTGCGCGTCACGAACGCGCGCGCGGCCGAGATCCTGAACGGCCTCGGCCAGATGGTGACGGGGCGGCAGCGCGCGGAGCTGCGCGGGCCCGTGGGCATCGCGCAGGAGATGGCGCGCAGCGCGCGCGCCGGCGCCGCGCCGTTCATCACGATCGTGTGGTTCATCTCGATCGCGCTCGCGCTCTTCAACCTGCTCCCGCTCCCGGCGCTCGACGGCGGGCGGCTCGTGTTCCTCGTGTACGAGATCGTCACGCGGCGGCGCGTGAACCAGCGCGTCGAGAGCTTCGTGCACCTCGCCGGGTTCGTGGCCCTGTTCGGCCTCATCCTCGCCGTGACCGTGTTCGGCGACCTCGCCCGCATCTTCCACCGCTGACGTGGCGGGGGGCGCGGCGCTACAATCCGGGCATGGCCCTCACGATCCTGTACTTCGCCGCCGCGCGCGAGGCCGCCGGCACGGCGCGCGAGTCGGTGGACGTCGGCGCGGCGACGGTGGGCGAGGTGCGCCGCGCGCTCTCGTCCCTGCACCCGCAGCTCGCCCGCATCCTGCCGCGCTGTCGCCTGGCGGTGAACCAGGAGATGGCCGAGGACGGCGACGCGGTGCCGCCCGGCGCCGAGATCGCGATCATCCCGCCGGTGTCGGGCGGCACGGCGCGCTGCCGCGTGGTGGAGCGGCCGATCGCGGTGGAGGAGGTCGCGTCCATCGTGCGCGACCCCGGCCGCGGCGCGATCGTCACCTTCGAGGGCGACGTACGTGGCGTCACGCGCGGCCGCCGCGTGGTGCGGCTCGAGTACGAGGCGTACGCCGCGATGGCCGAGCGGAGCCTCGCGACGATCGCGGCCGCGGTCGAGGCCGAGCACGGGGCGTCAGTGGCCATCCTCCACCGCGTCGGGCACCTCTCGCCGGGCGAGCCCGCGGTGGTCATCGCGGCCGCCGCGCCGCACCGCACGCCGGCGTTCCGCGCCTGCGAGGCCACCATCGAGCGGCTGAAGCGCGACGTCCCGATCTGGAAGCGCGAGGTGTTCGAGGACGGGACGGTGTGGGTCGGGCTCGGGCCTTGACCGCACGGCGCTCGCGCGGCGCGCTCCCCTGGTCTATTCTCGCGCCCCATCGGGGACTCGCATGAAGGTTCTCATCGCCGACGACGACCAGACGATCCGCGCGCTCCTCACCGACATGCTGCTCGATCTCGGCCACGCCGTCGTCGCGGCGGAGAACGGGGCGGACGCGGTGGACCTGTGTGCCCGGGAGCTGCCGGACGCGGTCATCCTCGACTTCCTCATGCCGAAGCTCTCAGGGCTCGACGCGCTGAAGGCGATGCGCGAGCGCGGCCTCTCCATGCCGGTGGTCCTCCTCACCGCCATCAGCGACTCCTCGATGCGCGAGCTCGAGGGGTTCGAGGCGCCGGACGCGGTGCTCGAGAAGCCGTTCAAGAAGCGCACGATCGAGAAGGCCCTGGCCCGGGCGACGCGCGCGGAATGATGGCGGTGCTCGACTGCGATGACCCTCGCGATGGGGGGTCTCGGGGGGAGAGTTTCTCCCCCCGGAGTGAGGCGCCGCAGGCGCCGGATCTCGTTCATGGCGGCGAGAGCGCCGGTGCGGATCAACGCGACGGGTCGCCGCCATGAGGCTTTTCAGGTCCATCCTCGCCCTCATGCTGGTGGCGAGCGCCGTCCCGTCGGCGGTGCTGGCGTGGCTCCTCGTCCGGCACTCGAACGTCGCCGTCGACCCGCGCGCGCTCCTCACCGCCGCGGTCGTGACGCTCGCGCTCGCCGTGACCCTCTCGGCGTGGTTCGCGCGGCGGCTCGCGTCGCCCGTCGCGGAGTGCGTGCGCGGCGCCCTCGACATCGCGCGCGGCCGCTTCGGCCGGCAGGTGGCCATCACGGTGAAGAACGAGGTGGGCGAGCTCGCGTACACGTTCAACCACATGTCGCGCGAGCTCGAGAGCTACGACCGCGAGAACCGGCGCCTCATCGCGGCGCTCGAGCAGGGCTACCTCGACACGATCCGCAGCCTCGCCTCGGCCATCGACGCGAAGGACCCCTCGACGCGCGGCCACAGCCAGCGCGTCGCGGAGCTGGCCGTCGCGATCGGGCGCGACCTCGGCCTCTCCGACGCCGACGTGAAGGTGCTCGCGTACGGCGGGCTCCTCCACGACGTGGGCAAGATCGGGATCCCGGAGGCGATCCTGCACAAGACCGACGCGCTCGCGCCCGACGAGATGGCGCAGATGCGCGAGCACCCGGCGATCGGCGCCGAGATCCTGCTGGGCGTCGAGTTCCTGCGCGCCGCCTCGCTCGCGGTGCGCGGGCACCACGAGCGCTGGGACGGCGGGGGCTACCCCGACGGGCTCGCCGGCGAGGCCATCCCGCTCGCCGCGCGCATCGTGAACGTCGCCGACACCTTCGACGCGTGCACGTCCACCCGCCCGTATCAGCCGGCCATGACGGCCGAG
>JBJMQK010000378.1:0-9322 GCA_045802735.1 Anaeromyxobacteraceae bacterium
GCTCGACCCGCTCGTCGACCTCACGCAGATCGCGCGTGGCACGCCGGGCTTCTCCGGCGCCGACATCGAGAACCTCGTGAACGAGGCCGCGCTCTATGCCGCGCGCCGCAACAAGGAGCGCGTCGACATCACCGACTTCGAGTACGCGAAGGACAAGGTGCTCATGGGCACCGAGCGGAAGTCGATGATCATCTCCGAGAAGGAGAAGCGCACCACCGCCGTCCACGAGGCCGGCCACGCGCTCGTCGCGAAGATCATCCCGGGCACCGACCCCGTCCACAAGGTGACGATCATCCCCCGCGGCCGCGCGCTCGGCCTCACGCAGCAGCTCCCGCAGGAGGACCGCCTCAACATCAACCAGGAGTTCGCGGTGAACCAGATCGCGATCCTGATGGGCGGGCGCCTCGCCGAGGAGCTGACCTTCAGCCAGAAGACGACCGGCGCCGGGAACGACATCGAGGTCGCGACGAACCTCGCCCGCAGCATGGTGTGCGAGTGGGGCATGAGCGAGAAGATGGGGCCGCTCGCGTTCGGCAAGAAGGAGGGCGAGGTCTTCCTCGGCCGCGAGATGTCGCAGATGGCGCCCTACTCCGAGGAGACCGCTCGGGCCATCGACGCCGAGGTCCACCGCATCGTCATCGAGCAGTACGCCCGCGCGAAGGGCATCCTCCAGGAGAACCAGGCGATGCTCGCCAAGATCGCCGACGCGCTCCTCGAGTACGAGACGATCGACGCCTCCGACATCGACATCCTCATGGCGGGCGGCGCCATCAGCCGGCCGCCCCCGATCAAGTCGAACCCCCCGCCGCCGCCGCTGGTGGATCGCACCGACAAGGTGCGCAAGCCGGGCCTCCTCGACACCATCCCGGTGCCGAAGGCCGAGGCCGGGAAGGCGTAGCGCGCTTCCAAGGCCGAATACCCTGAGCGTAGCACCGCGCAGCGGTGCGGAGTCGAAGGGCCTGAGCGCAGCGGAGTCGAAGGACGAAGGCATGAACGCATTCCAGATCGGGGCCCGCGTCTTCGAAGGACCGGGCCCCTTTCTCATGGGCGTCGTGAACGTCACGCCCGACTCCTTCTCGGACGGCGGCGTGTACGCCGAGCGGGACGCCGCGGTCGCCGGCGCGGAGCGGCTCCTCGCCGAGGGCGCCGACCTCGTGGACCTCGGAGGCGAGTCGACGCGTCCGGGCGCGCAGGAGGTTCCGGCGGACGAGGAGATCCGGCGCGTCGTCCCGGTCGTCCGGGCGCTGCGTGCCCGCGGGTGCACGGCGCCCATCTCGGTCGACACGCGCAAGGCGGAGGTCGCCCGCGCCGCCCTCGACGCCGGCGCCGACCTCGTGAACGACGTCTCGGCGCTCGCCGATCCGGCCCTGGCGGCGCTCGTCGCCGAGCGCGGCGCCCCGGTGGTGCTCATGCACATGCGCGGGACGCCGGCCGACATGGCCTCGCGGGCCGTGTACGGCGACGTGGTCGGCGAAGTGGAGCGCGAGCTCGCCGCGGCGCTCGCGCGCGCCGTGGCGCTGGGCGTGCGCGAGGAGCGCATCCTCCTCGACCCGGGCCTCGGCTTCGCCAAGAAGGCCGAGCACAGCCTCGCGCTCCTCGCCGCGCTGCCGCGCCTGCGGGCGCGGCTCGGGCGGCCGCTCCTCGTCGGACCTTCGAGGAAGAGCTTCATCGGCGCGGTCGCGGGAGGCGCCGGCGCGGCGGACCGGCTGCCCGGCACGCTCGCCGCCGTGGCCGCCTGCGTCCTCGCGGGGGTCGAGTATGTACGTGTGCACGACGTCGCCGCGGCGCGGCAAGCGGCGCGCGTGGCGGCGGCGATCCGGGACGCTTCCCCTTCGGCCGGACAGGGCTAAACTCATGTGCACCATGCGGCCGACGAGCGACGTGACGGCGCCAGGCGAGAGAGGCTGAACGGTGCCGACGCCGGCGTCCATCCAGTACCTGCTCGGGCCCGGCACGACCTGGCGCGAGGTCCTCCTCGCCTTCGTCGACGTCGCGGTCGTCGGGTACCTCATCTACCGCGTCCTCCTGCTCATCCGGGGCACGCGCGCGATCCACGTCCTCGTCGGGCTGTTCCTGCTCGGGATCGGCTATCTCGCCTCGCAGTGGGCGAACCTCATCACGCTCAACTGGCTCCTCGGCCACTTCCTCACCTACTCGTTCATCTTCGGCGTCATCGTGCTGTTCCAGGCCGACATCCGCCGGGGCCTCGCGCAGCTCGGGCGCGGCCAGTTCCTGTCCGAGTTCGCGAGCGAGGACCGCGTCGCGCAGGCGGCCGCGGTCGACCCCATCGCCCGCGCTGCCGCCGAGCTGTCGCGCCGGCGCCACGGCGCGCTCGTCGTCGTCGAGCGGAGCGGCGACCTCGGCGACGTCGCCGAGTCCGGCGTGAAGCTCGACGCGCTGTGCACGAAGGAGCTCTTGCTCTCCGTGTTCCAGCCCGGCGGCGCGCTGCACGACGGCGCCGTCATCGTCCAGGGCGGGCGCATCGCCGCCGCGAGCTGCCTCCTCCCGCTCACCGCCGCTCCGACCGGGCGCGACGTCGGGACGCGCCACCGCGCCGCGCTCGGGCTGACAGAGGAGATCGACGCGGCGGTGGTCGTCGTCTCGGAGGAGCGCGGTGAGGTGTCGCTCGCGGTGGACGGCTCGCTCCACCGCGGGCTGGACGAGGCGGCGCTCCGGGGCCTCCTGTCGCGCATCCTCGCGCCCGCGCCCTCCTCGGCGACGAGCCTCGCGCGCCTGCTCGCCCGCATCGGGCGGCCGACGCCTGCGCGCCGCGTGAAGGACGGGAAGGAGGACGACCACCGTGCCGCGGTCTGACCTGCGCCTCAAGCTCCTGTCGCTCGCGATGGCGGCGGCGCTCCTCTTCGTCATCCGCGGCGAGCGGCGCGTCGCGTACACGCTCACCGTCCCGACGGCGGCGAAGCTGCCGCGCGGCCTCGAGGCCACGGACCCGCTCCCGGAGACGCTGCGCATCTCGCTCGCCGGGCCCTGGTCGCGGCTGCGCACCCTCGACGGGAACGACGTCGGCCCGGTCACCATCGACCTCTCGCGCACGGCCCCTGGCCGCGCCTCGTGGTTCGTGCGCCCCGAGTCGCTGCACCTCCCCGCGGGCGTCCGCGTCGAGTCGCTGTACCCCTCGCAAGGCACCGTGGAGCTGCAGCGGGACCGGCCTTGAGCGTGGGACCCCGAACGCGTAAGGTTCGCCCGCCCATGAGCACGCACCGTGAGTCGCAGCGGCCCGCCGACCGAGCCGCCGTCCGTCCCGCGCCGCCCCCGCGCAACGAGGCGGCCCCGCCCGCCCCGGGCATACGCCGCCTCTTCGGCACCGACGGCGTGCGCGGCGTCGCGAACGTCCACCCGATGACCGCCGAGATGGCGCTGCAGCTCGGCCGGGCGCTCGCCTACCTCGTGCGCAGCGGCCCGCACAAGCACCGCATCGTCATCGGCAAGGACACCCGGCTCTCCGGCTACCTCCTCGAGCAGGCCATCGCCTCCGGCATCTGCTCCATGGGCGTCGACGTGATGCTGTGCGGGCCGCTGCCGACCCCTGGCATCGCCTTCATCACCGAGTCGATGCGCGCCGACGCGGGGGTGGTGATCAGCGCGAGCCACAACCCCTACCAGGACAACGGCATCAAGTTCTTCTCGCGCGACGGCTTCAAGCTTCCCGACGAGATGGAGCTGCGCATCGAGCGGCTCGTGCTCGGCGCGCCGGGCGACGACGGCGGCGCGGAGGACTTCCACGCGCTCAGGCCCACCGCGAACCGCATCGGCAAGGCGACCCGCATCGGCGACGCCGGCGGGCGCTACGTCGTGTTCCTGAAGTCGCTCTTCCCGCGCGAGCTGACGCTCGACGGCCTCACCATCGTCGTCGACTGCGCGCACGGCGCGGCCTACAAGGTCGCGCCGCTGGTGTTCGAGGAGCTCGGCGCGAAGGTCATCACGCTCAACGCCAGGCCCGACGGGAAGAACATCAACGACGCCTGCGGGGCGGTCCACCCGCAGGCGATGGCGAAGGCGATCGAGAAGAACGGCGCCCAGCTCGGCATCGCGCTCGACGGCGACGCCGACCGCGTCATCGTGGCCGACGAGAAGGGGCAGATCGTGGACGGCGACGCCGTCATGGCGATCGTCGGCCGCGACCTCATCCGCCAGCGGACGCTCGCGAAGAAGACCGTCGTCGCGACCGTGATGAGCAACGTCGGCCTGGAGCGCTCGCTGCGCGAGGCCGGCGGGCGCGTCGTGCGGACGCAGGTCGGCGACCGCTACGTCGTCGAGGAGATGCGCCGCTCCGGGTACAACTTCGGCGGCGAGCAGTCGGGGCACCTCCTCTTCCTCGACCACGTGACGACCGGCGACGGCGTGTGCGCCGCGCTGAACGTGCTCGCGGTGATGCTGCGCGAGGGGCGGCCGCTCTCGGAGCTCGCGCGCGTGTTCGAGCCGGTGCCGCAGGTGCAGGTGAACCTCGCGGTGAAGGAGAAGCGGCCGCTCGAGGCGCTCCCCGACGTCCAGCGCGCCATCGCCGGCGTGGAGAAGGCGCTCGCCGGGGACGGCCGCGTCCTCGTGCGCTACTCCGGCACCGAGAACAAGGCGCGCGTGCTCGTCGAGGGCCCCGACGCGAAGAAGATCGCGGCGCACGCCGAGGTCATCGCCGAGGCGCTGAAGAAGGCGCTCGCGTAGCTTCGCGCCGCGACCCGCGCGAAGCTCTCCCTCCGGCGCGGCGGGAGAGGTACAGTCCTTGCCCCATGCCCGCCCGCCTCGGCGTCAACGTCGATCACGTCGCGACCCTGCGCCAGTCGCGGCGGACCACCTATCCCGACCCGGTCCAGGCCGCGATGCTCGCCGAGCTGGCCGGCGCCGACCAGATCACCATCCACCTGCGCGAGGACCGCCGCCACATCCAGGAGCGCGACCTCGCGATCCTGCGGCAGACGGTGCGGTCGTCGCTGAACCTCGAGATGGCGGCGACGCAGGAGATGGTGAAGCTCGCCTACGAGTCGAAGCCCGACGCCTGCACGCTCGTGCCCGAGCGCCGCGAGGAGCTGACCACCGAGGGCGGCCTCGACGTCGCGGCGAACCGCGACGCGCTCCGCAAGGTGGTGAAGACGCTCAAGGACGCGGAGATCGTCGTCTCGGTCTTCATCGACCCGGACGTCGACCAGGTCCGGGCCGCCCACCGCGTCGAGGCCGAGACGGTGGAGATCCACACCGGCCGCTACTGCGACGCCCGCCTCCCCGCCGACCGGCGCAGGGAGCTCGCACGCATCGTCGACGCGGCGAAGGCCGCGGCGAAGCTCGGCCTGCGCGTGGCCGCCGGCCACGGCCTCAACTACCACAACGTGACGCCGGTCGCGGCCATCTCCGAGATCGAGGAGTTCAACATCGGCCACGCCATCGTCGGCCACGCGATCATGGTCGGGATGGAGCGCGCGGTGCGGGAGATGAAGGAGCTCATCGCGCGGGCAGGAAGGTAGCGGCGCCGTTCATCCTGAGCAGAGCCCGTGCGCAGCACGGGCGGAGTCGAAGGAGGAACGCTACCTCCCGGTCCTCATGCTCGTCGGCTTCGGCATCGACATCGTCGCGGTCCCGCGCATCGAGCGCGTCCTCTCCTCCGCGCACGGGGAGCGCTTCCTCGCGCGCTGCTTCACCGACGGCGAGCGCGCCTACTGCGACGCCGCGAAGGACCGCGCCACCCGCTACGCGGCGCGCTTCGCGGCGAAGGAGGCCGCGTCGAAGGCGCTCGGCGTGCCGCAGGGGATCGGCTTCCTCGACGTCGAGGTGGTGCGCGGCGAGGGGGCGCCGGCGCTGCGCCTCGCCGGCGCCGCGGCGCGGGCCGCCGCCGAGCGCGGCGTCGCGCGCGTCCACGTGACCCTCACCCACGACGGCGGCGTCGCCGTCGCCGCCGTCGTCCTGGAGTCCGCGCCATGAGGCTCGCCAGCGCCGCCGAGATGCGCGCCATCGACCGCGCCGCCATCGAGACCTGCGGCGTCCCCGGCCTCGTCCTCATGGAGCGCGCCGGCGCCGCCGTCGCCGCCGCGGCGCGCGCGCTCGTCGCGCCGGGGCGCGAGGTGGTCGCGGTGTGCGGCGCGGGCAACAACGGCGGCGACGGTTACGTCGCGGCCCGGCTCCTCCGCGCCGCCGGCGTCGCGGCGCGCGCCGTCGCGCTCGCGCCCCGCGCCGCGCTCCGCGGCGACGCCCTCGCCGCGCGCGAGGCGGCCGAGGCTGCGGGCGTGCCCATCTCCGACGCCGGCCCGGAGGCGATCGGCGCGGCGGAGGGAGACGTCGTCGTCGACGCGCTCCTCGGGACGGGGCTCTCGCGCGCGCCGGAGGGCGCGTACGCCGCGGCGATCCGCCGCATGGAGGCGCTCCGCGCCCGCGGCGCGCGGGTCGTGGCGGTCGACGTTCCGTCCGGGCTCTCCGCCGACACGGGCCGCCCGCTCGGCGCCTGCGTCCGCGCCGACGTGACCGTCACCTTCGCGTTCCAGAAGCGCGGCCTCGTGCTCCACCCCGGGCCGGCGTACGCGGGGGACGTCCGCGTCGTCGACATCGGCATCCCCGCGGAGGCCGCTGCGCGGGTCCCGGTCGCGTGCGAGCTGCTCGCCGAGGACGAGGCACGGGCGCTCGTCCCGGCGCGCGACGCCGAGGCGCACAAGGGTGACGCCGGGCGCGTCGTCGTCGTCGCCGGCTCGCCGGGGAAGAGCGGCGCGGCGCACCTCGCCCTCACCGGCGCGCTGCGCGGCGGGGCCGGCCTCGTCACCCTGGCGGCGCGGGCGGAGGTCCTGCCCTTCGCGCTCGCCGGGCGCCCGGAGGCCATGAGCGTCGCGCTCCCGGGCGCGGGGCCGCTCGGGCTGCGCGATCTCCCGGCGCTCGTCGCCGCGGCGGAGGGCGCGAGCGCGCTGGTGGTGGGGCCCGGGATCCCGCGCGGCGACGAGACGGGCGCGCTCCTCCGGGCGCTGCTCGAGCGCGCCGGGGTGCCCGCGGTGCTCGACGCCGACGCGCTGAACGCCGTCGCGGCCGATCCCGCGGCGCTCCTCGGCGGCCTCCCGGCGCCGGTCGTGCTCACGCCGCACCCCGGCGAGATGGCGCGGCTCTGCGCGACGTCCGTCGCGGAAGTCCAGGCGGATCGCATCGCGCTCGCCCAGGACCGCGCACGAGCGTGGGGTTGCGTCGTCGTCCTCAAGGGCGCGCGCACGGTCGTCGCGGCGCCCGGCGCGCCGCCCGCGGTGGTGCCGGCCGGCAACCCCGGCATGGCGACCGGCGGCACGGGTGACGTCCTCGCCGGGCTCACCGGCGCGCTGCTCGGGAGCGGCCTGCCCGCCTTCGACGCGGCGCGCGCGGCGGCGTTCGCGCACGGGCTCGCGGGCGACCTCGCGGCGGAGCGGCTCGGGGAGCGCGGCCTCCTCGCCGGCGACCTCGCCGACGCGCTCGGCGCGGTGTGGGCGCGGTGGAAGCGATGAGGGCCGCGCCCGTCGGGGAGCGTCTCGAGGCGACGCGCGTCTCGCGCTCGGCGCGCGCGACCGTGGACCTCGGAGCGCGCCTCGGCGCCGCGCTCGCTCCCGGCGACGTCGTCGCGCTCGTCGGCGAGCTCGGGGCCGGGAAGACGCAGCTCGTGCGCGGCATCTGCCGCGGCGCCGGCGTGCCGGAGGAGGAGGTCGCGAGCCCGACGTTCGCCATCGTGGCGACCTACCGCGGCCGGCTCCCCGTCCACCACGCCGACCTCTATCGCGTGGGCGACGAGGACGAGCTGCACGCCACGGGCTTCTTCGATCTCGTGGGCGGTGCCGGCGCGGTGCTCGTCGAGTGGGCCGACCGCGTCCCGGGCGCGCTCCCTGCCGAGAGGCTCGAGCTGCGCCTCGAGCACGTGGAGAACGCGCCGTCGTCGCGGGCGATCACCGCCGTGGGCACGGGCGCGCGCCACGCCGCGCTCGCGCGGCTGTTCGCGCCCGCACGGCGGCGGTGAGGAAGGGCCGCCGCGCTGGTCACGCCGCGATGCGGGGGCGGAGCAGGGAGGCGACGACGCGGTGCTTGGCGTCGATCCCGATGAACCCGTCCTCGGGCACCTCCGTCCACGGCCCCTCGCCGATGGGCTCGCTCGCGACCGCGAAGACGCCGCTCGTGGCGATGTGCGGCGCCGCGTGCAGCGTCCGCCCGTGGCGGCAGCAGGCGAGCACGTCGCCGTTCGTGACGAGGAGGTTCAGGGACGAGGGCTTCTCGGCCTGCGGGTCCGCGACCGCGACGACGGTGTCGACGGTGTCGGCGAGCGCGGCGCGCACCGCCTCGAGGTCGGGCGCCTCGCCGGGGCGGAGCCGTGCCGCGAGCCGGGTGAGGAACAGGAAGAAGACGCGCTCGCTGTCGGTGTCGCCGCGCACCGCGGCGCGCAGCGCCGGGTCGATCTCGGCCTCCAGGGCGGCCCGCGCCCGCGCCACCTTCTTGAAGCGGGCGACGGTGCCGTTGTGGGCGAAGATCCACCTTTCGTGGACGAAGGGGTGCGTGTTCGCCTCGGCGACGGCGCCGACGCTCGCGTCGCGGACGTGCGCGACCACGATCTCGGAGCGCGCCGCCCGCGCCGCGGCGACGAACGCGTCATCGGCGTGCGCCGCCATCACGCCGCGGCGGACCTGCACCCCCGCCGCGTCGTACCAGCCGATGCCCCAGCCGTGCGGGTGCTTGTGCGATTGCACCCGCAGCGCGTTCGACGCGCTGCAGAGCGGCTCGTGGAGGTCGTGGTCACGGCTGGCGTGCTGCGCGAAGAGTCGGCACATCGGCGGAAGAGACTTTAGCAGGGCGTCGAGCGGGGCCTCAACGGCTCCAGGGTGTGCCCTCGTCCTGGAGAGGAACAGCCCACGGCCGGGCATCTTCCCACGATGGCCTACCCCTCGCGCGGGGTGAAGGCGCTCGCCCGGGGCTCAGGCGCGACGGCCGCTCTCGCCCCTCACGAGCGCCGCGCCGACGAGATGTGCGAGGCGCAGCGGCTCCGGGACGAGCCCCCGATCGGTGAGGCAGGCGAGGGCGCCGGCCGTCGCGTCCGGTTCGGCGCCGCGCACCTGGAACACGAACGGCGGGCGCTCGTGGATGGGCCCGGCACGCCGCACGAGCGACAGCCGCCTCGCCGCGCGCGGCAGGCGGCCGATGGCGCGCTCGAACGCCGCGAGGTCGGGCGGGCGGCGCATGACGGCGACGCACGGACGCGCGAGCCGCCCTGCGAGCGCCTCCAGGTCCACGACGTTGAAGCCGCCGACCGCGACCCCGTCGAGCAGGACGAGGTGGAGCTGCGGCAGGAACTTGCCCCCGAGCAGCATGCGGCAGATGGCCTCCGTCGCGTTCC
>JBJMQK010000463.1:0-10529 GCA_045802735.1 Anaeromyxobacteraceae bacterium
TGATGGGAATCAAGCTCTACCTGACGGCGCCGCCGCCCCCCAGGCGCCCTCGAACCGGATCACCAGGACCGCCATGCCGCCGATCGCGTTCAAAGAGCTCCCCGACAGCCCCCTCGACACGCATGGGCTGGGTCGGACCGCCTCCGCCGTTCCGCCGCACGCGGCGCCGCCCCCGGCTTCCCGCTCGCTCGCGCGGCCGTGGGCCGCCCCCGGCGTGACGTCGAGCACCGTCGCGTCCCGCCAGGCGCGCGCCACCGAGCTCTACCGCGAGTACGGGCCGCTCGTGTACCGCCGCTGCGCGCGCCTCCTCAAGCACCCCGAGGCCGCCCGCGACGCGACGCAGGAGGTCTTCGCGAAGCTCGTGCGCGACCTCGAGAAGCTCGAGGCCCGCGAGGCGAGCCTGCGCTGGCTCTACTGCGTCGCGACGAACCACTGCCTGAACCACCTCCGCGACCAGCGACGTCGCCGCGAGGAGAGCCTCGAGGGCGCGCTCGAGCTGACCACGGCGATCGGCGGCGGCAGCTTCGACCGCGCGCTCGTCCTGGGCGTCCTGTCGCACTTCGACGCCGCCACGCGCGCCGTCGCGGTGGCGGTCTACGTGGACGGGATGGAGTACGAGGAGGTCGCCCAGGCGCTCGGGGTCTCGAAGCGTACCGTGTCGCGCAAGCTGACGAAGTTCCTCGCCACCGCGCGCGAGCTCATGGCCTGCGAGAACAGCGCAGGCGGGCAGGCGTGCTAGGGAGCTGCGCCGGCGGAGTGCTCGTCGCCCGTGCTGCGGCGCTCGGGCGTCCTGCGCTCCGGGGGGACGAGGAAGTCTTCGAGGAAGAACGCCGCCATCTCGGCGCGGTTCGCGAGCCCCGCCTTGCGGTAGATCGCCAGCGCCTGGTTGCGGACCGTGCGCTCCGTCGTCTCGCGTAGATCGGCGATCTCCTTGTAGGAGAAGCCCTTCAGCACGAGCAGGGCCACCTCGCACTGCGCCGAGGTGAGCTCCCAGTTCGTGAACTGGAGATCGATCGCGCCGCGCAACCCGCCGAGCAGGTCCTTCGCCTCCTCGCGCCAGCGGACGAGGTCGGCGCGGGTCCCCTCGAGATCGGCGCGCGTGCCCTCGAGGTCGCGCTGCAGCTCGCGCGCGCGACGCAGCGCGGCCCTGAGCTGGAGCGCCGTCCCGCCCGCGCCGGTGAGGCAGAGGACGAACGCGATCGTCTCGAGCACGAGGTGCGTGAGGCCGACGCCGTCGGAGAGGTCGGCAGCCATGTCGGCGCCGACGAAGAACGTGATGAGCGAGAAGAGCACGGCGGGCCAGGCGAACGCCCAGGGCGACGAGCCGTCGGGTGGCGGGCGCCGCGCGTGCGCTGACGTGACGGGCTTCGCGAAGGGTGAACGTTCGCCGCCCTCGCCGGCGCTCTCCAGCTCCTCGATCATGCTCGCGACAGCCATCCCCGCCTCCGCTCCACCTCCCGGCGCGGGACTCCGACGTCCCCGGTGCCAGGTGGCAACTCGACGCGACGATGACACTTTTTTTGGCTGCGGCGAGTCACCACGCCCCTTCTGAGCCTCGGGGCGGCGGCGGGACCCACGCCGCTCAGGCGAGGTTGTGGAAGACCCGCTGGACGTCGTCGTCCTGCTCCAGGGCGTCGACGAGCTCGAGCACCTCGGTCGCCTGCGCCTCGGGCAGCTCGACGGGCGTCTGCGCGACGTACTCCGACTCCGCCGAGACGAGGGGGAGCTTCCGCTCCTCGATCGCGGCCTGCAGCTGACCGAAGCTCGCGAAGGCGCAGCGCACGACGAGCTGCTTCTCGCCCTTCTCGCCCTGGCCCTCGCCGAGCTCCTCGAGGCCGTGGTCGATCAGGTCGAGCTCGAGCGCCTCCGCGTCGAGCCCCTCCGCGGCGAGGCGGAACACGCCCATCTTCTGGAACTGGAACGCGACGCTCCCGGTCGTCCCGAGGTTGCCGCCGTGGTTCTTGAAGGCGACGCGCACGTTCGCGACGGTGCGGACCACGTTGTCGGTCGCGGTCTCGACGACGAACGCCACGCCGTGCGGGCCGTAGCCCTCGTACAGGACCGTCTCGTACGCCTGCTGGTCCTGGCCCGAGGCGCGCTTGATCGCCCCCTCGACCTTGTCCTTCGGCATGTTGGCGGCGCGCGCGTTCTGCAGCGCGCGGCGCAGCGCGGCGTTCGTGTGGGGGTCCGGCCCGCCGGCCTTCGCCGCGATGACGATGTCCTTGCTGATCCGGGTGAAGACCTTCGCCATCCGGTTCCAGCGGGCGAACATCGTCGCCTTGCGCGTCTCGAAGATGCGTCCCATTTCGCCTGGGTTATCGCATTGCCGTGCGCGGCGCGCCAGCGGTTAGCCAAAGCGCGGGGCGAGCCGCGCCGCCACGCGCTCGAGGTCCTCGCGCGCCTTCACCGGCTCGAAGCGGCTCGTGCGCGGGTCCTCGCGCGGCACCTCCACGAACGCGACGGGGAGCACCGGCTGGCCTCCGGCGTCGACGAGCGCGGTGGCCTCGGCGGTCACCTGCTCGAGCTGGATCACGGGCGTGCCGTCGACCTCCTTCTTCACGGCGCGCCACGGCAGGTCGACCGTCCGGTCGAGCAGGGCGTCGAGCGCGAACCAGATGTTGTTCGTGGAGATGAGCGCGTGCTCGGCGGGATCGACCTTCTCGACGAGCTGCAGCCGCTCGCCGACGCGCACCGGCGCCGCGCCCGCGTCGAGCGCGCCGGACGCCGAGCGGCGGGGCGTCACCTCGACCGTCATCGCCGCGCCGCGCCGCAGGTGCGCCCCGACGATCGCGGGATCGAGCGTCGCGGCGAGGTTGTCGACGTTCGAGAAGGCGAGGTGCCGCACGCCGCGGCGCCGCAGCGCCTCGCCCACGCCGCTCTCGCGCAGCGCCCGGTAGAAGTCGCCGTGGCCCGCCGGCGCGAGGGACAGCTCGCCCGAGGCGTCCCGGTACGGCTCGCTCGCGAGGGTGAGCCGCGGCAGCATGCGCTGCTCGAAGAGCAGCACGTCGGGCGCGCCGGCGCGGGCGAGGTGCTCGGCGATCCCGGCGTGCGTGAGCGGTGACGTCATGACCGCCACCGGGACCGGCTTGCCCGCGCGGTCCCCGGTGCGGCGCGCGTCGGCGAGCTTCAGGTCGAGGAAGGTGCGGTCGCCGAGGATCGGCACGAGCCCCTTCACGCCGCCGCCGAAGCGCGTCCCGGCGCCGCCGGCGACGACGACGCTCGCCACCTCGCCGGCGCGCAGGGCCGCCTCGCCGCGCGCGGCGTCCGCGGCGTGGCGAGCCGTCCCGGGCGCGGCCCACGGCTCGATGTCGCCCTCGCGCAGCGGCGAGGAGGCGGGCCGCTCGGCCGCGGCGCTGATCTCGCCGGCGCGCACGCGGCGCGCGAGCGCCTCGAACGTCTGCCAGTCGACGGCGCCGCCGGCGGAGGGCTGCGAGCGGGTCGGAGCGGGTGTCGTCATGCGCCGAACCTGGCACCGCGCCCCGCCTCCCGGCAACGAAAACCTCCATCCGGCGCGCTCCGCGAGCCGGGGTGGGCGGTGCGGGCGACGCCCCGTGTCGACGCCTCGCCGGGGCGTGCGCAGCGTTGGGACACACCACCCAGGGAGGCACGCACATGGCTTACGGAACCGAAGACACGGCGACGACGAAGGTGGAGGAGCAGACGAGCAAGGCGCCGTCGTTGCTCTTCCTCGGGCTCGCGCTCGGCTCGATGGCGGCGTCGGCGGCGCTCGTCCTCACCGGCCGCAAGCAGCTCGGCACCTTCATCGGGCAGTGGGCCCCGACGATCCTGATCATGGGGACCTACAACAAGATCGCGAAGGAGCTGCGCGGGAACCCACAGCAGCAGGCGTTCGCGATGCCGATGCGCTGATCGCTGCGGCCTGCGAAACCGCGCGAGGCGGGGCGTGCGCGCCCCGCCTCGTCGTTTCCGCACCCACCCGCCGCGGCGCCGTCAGATGCTCGCCGGCTGGTCGGTCTCGCCGGGGATGTTCATGCGCGGCTCGCCGGCCGCCTGCAGCTCCTCCGTCATGTCCTCGAGCTGGTCGCCCAGCTCGTCGAGCTCGTGCGTGTCGAGGAGCTTCTTCACCTTGGGGAAGAGGTCGCGCTCCTCCTCCGACACGTGATGTTGGACCAGGTCCTTCAGCACCTTCACGCGCGCGGCGAAGCGCTCGTCGTCGGCGTCCGTCGCGAGGAGGTCCGCGATCACGCGCTTCGCGCCGAGGTGCTCCTCGGTCGCCTCGAGGAGCAGCTCCTCGGTCCGCGCGTCCTTCGTCGCGGGATAGAAGATCTTCTCCTCGATCGTCGCGTGCACCGCGAGCGCGTCGCTGATCTGCTCGCACAGCTTCCGCCTGGCGGCGGTGCCCTTCGCCTCCTCGAACTTGTCGAACAATTTCTCCACAGCCCTGTGCTGCCTCAGCAGCACGCGGATCGCGTCCATGCCCCACCCCCTGCGAAGAGGTTATGCATCGTGCTCGCGGGTCACCGGGACACCGGCATCCCCGGACGGGCGCGAAGCGGCCGCACGGCCCCTCCCGTCCGCCTCGGCGTCGCGGGCGCGGCCGAGCGACACGTCGCGCCAGCGCACGTGGACGAGCGCCAGGACGAGGCTCACCGCGAGCGGCCCCACGAGGAGTCCGAGCGCGCCGAACGCGATGATGCCGCCGATCATCGCGAAGAAGACCACCCCGCCGTGGACGTCGCCGCCGCTGCGCGCCAGGATCGGCTTCAGGACGTTGTCGATGGTGCCGGTGACGAGGATCGCCCAGGCGGCGAGGAACAGGCCGGCGGTGACGTGCCCCGCGAGGAGGAGCACGACCGCGATGGGCACCGCGACGATGCTCGTCCCCACCGAAGGGATGAAGGCCGCGAAGAAGGTGACGAGGCCGAAGACGAGCGGCTGCGGGACGCCGGCGATGACGTAGCCGATGGTGGCCACCACGCCCTGCACCGCGGCGGTGGCGAGGAGCGACGTCAGGACCGACGTGCCGGTGCGGCGGAGATCGCCGAGGACGCGCGCGGTCGTCGCGGTGCCGAGCGGGCTCGTACGGCACACCCAGGCGACGAGGCGGTGCCCGTCGACGAGCAGGAAGAAGAGCGCGACGAGCATCATCGCGGCGTCGAAGGCGAGCGACGAGGTGCGCGAGAGGGCCGACGAGACGACGCCCGCTGCGGCGGCGCCCTGCGCCGCGCCCTGGCGGGCGAGCGCGTCCCAGGACTGCGGCAGCTTGTCGAGCCCGCGGTGGGCGAGCGCCTCGAGGCGGTCCGGCAGGAGCGCGACGATGCCGGCCAGCCCCTCCCGCGCGAACGTCTGCTGGGCCGCTTGTGCGGCGTCGACGACCTCGCGCACGAGGACGGTGGCGACCGCCGCGAGCGGGGCCACGACGAGGACCACGACGCCCAGCGTCAGCAGGCCGGCCGCGAGCGAGCGGTGGCCCCACAGCCAGCGCGAGAGGCCGTCCTGCCAGCCGGCGAGCGCCGCGGCGAGGACGGCGGCGAGGAAGAGCGGCTTCCAGAGCGGCAGGAACACCGCGGCGAACAGCGTGAACGCGAGGAGCAGCGCCGCGACGAAGGTCGCGCGCGAGGGAAAGGAGCGGGCCGGATCCACGCAGCACAAGGTAGGGTCCTCGGGGAGGGGTGGCCGCCGCCGCCTCGCCAACGCGCGACCGGGTCGAGCGACCCCGCGCGCCGCGGCGCTTGCACCGGGCGGGTGCCTCCGGGCCATACTGCGCGGATGGCCCCGCGCTGGACCCACGTCGTGCTGAAGGTCGCGAACCTCGAGCGGTCGATCGCGTTCTACCGGCGGTTCTGCGCGCTCGAGCTCGCGCACGACACGCGCCCCGCGGGCCACACGGTGTGGCTCGCGCCGGAGGGCTCCGCGGCGGCGGCGAACCCGCCCTTCGTGCTCGTGCTCTACCAGACGCGCATCGACTTCCGCCTCGACCACCTCGGGTTCCAGTGCGACGCGCGCGAGGAGGTGGACGGCGTCGCGGCCGAGGGTGAGCGGCTCGGCATCCTGCACGCCCCGCCGTTCGAAGGCGGCGGCGACATCGGCTACGTCGCGATGATCCGCGACCCCGACGGCCACATCGTCGAGTTCACGTACGGGCAACCGCTCGCGGGCCTCGCGTGACGGGCGGCGCGGCGCCGCGCGTCCTCGTCGCGGGCCACGTCACCCTCGACGCGTATCCCGGCGGCCTCGCGCCCGGGGGCTCGGCCTACTACGCCGGGCGCACCTACCTCGCGCTCGGCGCGGCGGTGCGGGTCGCCACCGCCGCCGGCCCGGACTTCCCGCGCGCGGCGCTCGACGGCGCCGAGGTCGACGTCGCGCCATCGCCCGTCACGACGACGTTCGAGAACGCCCACGGCCCAGCCGGCCGCGAGCAGCGCGTGAGCGCGGTCGCGCCCGCGCTCCACCCGGCGCGCCTCCCCTCGGCCTGGCTCGCGTGCGATCTCCTGCACCTCGCCCCGGTCGTCGGCGAGGTCGCGCTCGGCTCGTGGCTCGCGGCGTCGCGGGCGCGCTTCGTGGGCATCGGCGTCCAGGGCTGGGTGCGCGCGGTCCTGCGCGGCGGCGAGGTCGCGCAGCCCGCGTGGCGCTTCTCCCCCGAGGACCTCGCCGGCGTCGAGGCCGCCTGCGTCGGCGAGGACGACCTCGTCGGTCAGGGCGGCGACCTCGTCGCGCGGCTCGCGCGCGCGGTGCCCGTCGTCGCCTTCACGCGCGGGGCGAGCGGCTGCGAGCTGTTCGCGGGCGGCCGCACCGCTCACGTCGGCACGTACCCGGCCCGCGAGGTGGACCCCACCGGCGCGGGCGACGCCTTCTCCGCGGGGTTCTTCCTGGCGCTCGCGGGCGGCGCCGATCCGGTCGAGGCGGCGCGCCTCGGGGCGGCCGCCGCGTCGGTCGTGGTGGAGGGGCGGGCGGGTGCTGCGCTCGATCGCGTCGCTCGCGAGGCCAGCCAGCGGGCGAGTGCGGTCCCGGTCCTGCGCCCGCTCCGCTGAGCGGCGGGTGCGAGGTCGTGTCACATCGCCGCCAGCGAGCGCCTCCTCCACAGGTCAGGGTTCACCCGCCGAGAGGAACGCTCCCATGCCGAACGTGCTGGTCGTCGCCGCAGACGAATGCATCCGCGTCACCTGCCTCGAGGTGCTCGCCGCGTGCGGGTTCCCGGCGGCGCCCGAGGTGGCGCGCGGCGCCTCCCCCGACGTGGTCCTGCTCTGGGACCCGGCGGCGCCGGACATCGAGGCGGCGCGCAGCCGCTACCGCGACGCCTCGCTCGTCATCTGCTCCTGGGCCGGCCGGCCCATCCCGCCCGGCGCGACCGCGGCGCACCTGCCCTTCAATGCGACCCGCGTCGCCGCCGCCGTCTCGCAGGCCGCGCGCCGCTCGTTCCGCGTCGCCGCCTGAGTTCTTAGCTTCCCTCCGGGGGGGAGCGATGGCGAGGACGTTCAGGCTCGACCTGCCGGGCGAGGCGGACGCTTCGGCGATGTCGGCGGGGTCGGTGCTCTTCGTGGGGACGGCGACCACGGTCCTCCGCTACGGCGGGTTCACGATCCTCACCGACCCGAACTTCCTCCACGCCGGCGACCACGCGCACCTCGGGTACGGCCTCACCTCGAAGCGCCTCACGAACCCCGCCGTCGACGTCGAGGGCCTGCCGCCGCTCGACGCGTGCGTGCTCTCGCACCTTCACGGCGACCACTGGGACCGCGTGGCCGAGGCGAAGCTGCCGAAGACGCTGTCGGTCGTCACGACGCCGCACGCGGCGCGCGCGCTGCGGAGGAAGGGCTTCGCCGCCGCGCACGGCCTCGCCACCTGGGACGCGCTCACGCTGCACAAGGGCCGCGCCTGGCTGCGCGTCACGAGCATGCCCGCGAAGCACGCCTTCGGCGTCGCCGGGGCGATCCTCCCGCCGGTGATGGGCAGCATGCTGGAGTGGGGCGCCGGCGAGGCGACGGCGTTCCGCCTCTACATCTCCGGCGACACGCTCATGCACGAGGACCTGGCGCGCATCCCCGAGCGCTTCCCCGACATCCACCTCGGCCTCTTCCACCTCGGCGGCACGCGCGTGCTCGGGCTCCTCGTCACGATGGACGCAGCGCAGGGCGTGCAGGCGGTCCGCACCATCGCCCCGCGCGTCGCGATCCCCATCCACTACGACGACTACCCCGTCTTCAGGTCGCCCCTCGCCGACTTCCAGCGCGCGGTCGCGGCGGCCTCGCTCAAGACCCAGGTGCGCTACCTGCGCCGCGGCGAGACGTACGAGTTCGAGGTCGGGGCGGGGGCGCGGGTCGCGAAGGACGAGGGCGCGTCGCCCGAGGCACGTTCACCGTGAGCGGGGCCGCCCCCCGTTCACGCTGAGCCTGAGCCGCACTCCCCGTTCACTGAGCCGGAGCCACCCCCTCCGTTCACCCTGAGCGTAGGCTCCGCGAAGCGGAGCCGGAGTCGAAGGGCGAACGGAGGCGGTGAGCCAACACGCCTCCTACCGCAGGCACTGGAACAGCCCGGTCGACCACAGGCACGCCCCGCAGGGCACGCTGCCGACGTGGCAGTCGTGGGCGAAGTCCGCGGTCTCGACGTAGTCGCAGAGCGCGACGTTGCAGTCGTAGCAGTACGGGTAGTCGTAGCGGACGACCGCGTCGCGGAACGACCGCGCGTCGGGGTCGTTCCACAGCTCGAGCGCCTCGCGGTCGGCGACGCTCCCGAACGACTTCGGCCGGACCGACTTCTTGAAGCCGCCGGCATGGACCTCGTAGCGGTGCCAGAGGAAGTAGCAGGGGTGGACGCCGCCGTCCCAGGAGACGAAGGCGCCACCGTCCTCGACGAAATCGCAGCGCCGTTCGCGCGCCGGCGCGGTGCCGGGGAGCTTGAGCTCGAGCCCGGCCGCGCGCGCCAGCTCCTCCGCCTCGGCGAACGCCTCCGAGACCTTCCCCGTGATCGCGCCGTCGGCGCGGAGCACCCGCTCCGGCGAGAGCGCGACGCCCTGCGCGGAGGCGTCGGCCACCATGCGGCGCACGTACTCCACGACGCGCTGGTCGGCGGCGTCGGGGCGGAACTTCATGAACACGTCGAAGTAGCGGCCGAGGTCGACGCCGTCGAGCGCCGCGCGCGCGCGCCACTCCTCGAACAGCGCGACCGCGCGATCGGAGCTCACGTCGAACGCGGCCGCGCTCGCCGTGCACCGGTCGTACGGGAGCATGTGCGTGACGAGGACGAACGCGATCTCGTTGCGGGCCGCCCAGCGCACGACCTCGGGGAGCTGCCCCAGGTTCGAGCGCATCGCGACGAACTCGAGCCCGACGGCGACGTCGCGCTTCGCCTCGCGCGCCGCGCCGCGGAGCGCCGACACCGCCGTCTCGACCGCCTCCTGCTTGCCGCCCCCACGCAGGGCGCGGAAGAGGTCGGGCGCCACCGCGTCCGCCGACACGCACACGCGGTCGACGCCTGCGTCGACGAGCGATTGCGCGCGCCGCGCGTCGAGCAGCATCCCGTTCGTCTGGAACCCGACCCAGCCGGAGGAGGGCATCGCCTCCTTCGCCGCCGTGACGAAGCCCTCGAGGCCCTTGTGCAGGAGCGGCTCGCCGATCCCGTTCAGCACGAGCGCGTCGAGGTGCGGCAGCGTCGGCGCGAGCCGGGCGAACGTCTCCTCGGTCATGTCGCCCTCGACGAGGGGGCGCCCGGGGGCCTGCTTCGGACACATCGCGCAGCGCAGGTTGCAGCGCGTCGTCACCTCGACGAAGAGCTTCGACGGGTGGGCGCGGCGCGACGGGCGGTCGGCGGTGAGGACGGGCAGCGTGGCGTGGCTCATGACGTGGTCCTTTGATGGTGATCGCCGTGATCGATGCGGTCGGCGCCCCCGCGGTGGCCGGGCCGGCCTGCGGAGTCGCCCTTCGCGATGACGTGGATGGCGGTCGCCTTCACCGAGGCGAAGACGTCCTTCCCCTCGGCGAGCGCGAGCGTCGCGTACGACTCGCCCGTCACGTGCGCGACGAGCGGGAACCCGCAGTCGAGCCGCACCGTCAGGTACGGGCCGGCCGAGGCGGCGCGCAGGATTCGCGCCGGGAAGACGTTGCGCGCGCTGCTCGTGCGCGCGGGGTCGACGACCTCGATGAGCACGTTCTCCGGCCGGATGCAGCAGTAGACCGCGTCGCCGGGGGCGCCGTCGCCGACCGCATCCACCTCGCGCCCGCCCACGGCCACGACGATCTCGCCGCCCGCCGCGCGCACGACCACGCCGTCGAGGATGGTCTCCATCCCGACGACGGTCGCCACGAACGCGTTCGCCGGCTCGTTCATGACGCGCGAGGGCGGGCCCGACTGGACGACGCGTCCCGCGCTCATCACGTCGAGGCGCCCGGAGAAGCGCAGCGCCTCAGCCTGATCGTGGGTGACGAGCACGGCGGCGGTGCCCTCGTCGCGCAGCGTCCGCTCGAGGTCGCCGGTGATGGCCTGCCGCGTGGGGAGGTCGAGGCTCGCGAACGGCTCGTCGAGGAGCACGACGTCGGGCGCGGTCGCGAGCGCGCGGGCGAGGCTGACGCGCC
>JBJMQK010000471.1:0-4468 GCA_045802735.1 Anaeromyxobacteraceae bacterium
CGCCGCGAGCGCCCGGCGCCGCGCCGCGGCCCTCGCCTCCTCGCCGGGCGCCGGAGCCCAGAGCCGCGCGTCGAGCGCGCCGGCGGCGCCGCCCCAGCGCGAGGGGTGCGTGCCGCCCTGCGCGCGGAGGACGAGCTCCCAGAGTGCGTCGCGCTCGAGCCAGCTCGCCTCCGCCGCGCGGAAGGCGGCGAGGCGCGCCGCGAGCGCGAGCGCGCCGCGCTCGCCGGCGGCGCGCCGGCGGCGGAAGGTCGCGAGCGCCTCCGCGAGGGCCCGCGCCGCGGCCCGGAAGGCGTACGGGTAGGCCACGCGCTGCGACGCGGGGCGGTCGCGGACCAGCTCCGCCAGCGTCTCGCGGCGGAGGAGCGCTCCACCCTCGCCGCGGGCGAGCCGCGCGAGCGAGAGCGCGAGCGGGTTGCGCGAGAAGAGCGTGCCGTCGTACGGCGAGGGATCGAACGCGGAGGTGATGCCCTGCGGGCCGAGCTGGAGGCCGTCGAAGCCGAGCGACGCCGCCCACGCGAGGAAGCGCTCCGCGCCGTCGCCGTTCGGCGTGCCGCACCCCGTGTCCTCCGCGGGGTCGGCGGGGAACGCCGCGTCGTGGATCCCGAGGAGGAGCCTCCGGATCCCGAGCAGCGCGAGCGCCTCGCGCACGGCGGCGGTGGTCGCCGTCGGCGACGTCACTCGAGGCGCGTCGGGTGCACGGGGAGGCTCTCGTTGCCCTCGGCGTCGGCGGTCGCGACCGCGAACACCTCGTTGTCGGAGACCACCCCGGGGAGCGAGATCTCGCTCACCTTGGGGTAGGCCGTCGCGCGCTGCCAGGTCACCGCGTCGGCGCGGCGGCGGTAGAGCACGAGCCCGGCGATGCGCGGGTCGTCGGGGAGCGCGGGGCGGAGGACCGTATCGACGCTCACCGCCCCGCGCAACGTCAGCTCGCGCGGCGCCGCGGGCGCGCTCGCCAGCGCCGCCATCGCGACGCCGAGCCCGCGCGCGAGGCGCGCCGCGTACGTCGCGTCGAAGTGCGCGAGGTCGTCGCCGTAGGCGCGGCCCCCGACGGTCCGCACGTCCTGATGCTGCCGGTCGTAGTGCTCGTGCGCCTCGCTGAGACGGATCGCCGGCATGCCCGCGGCGAGGAACGAGAGCTGGTCCGAGCCGCGCCCGACGCGATCGCGCCGCAGCATGACCCAGAGGTCGAGGTGCTCGACGTGGCGCTCCGCGACGCGCTTCACATAGCGTGACCACTCCCTCGCGGCGCCGTCGTTCTCGCCGCCGATGGCCTCGCGGAGCCGCCGCTCCGCATCGGTCTCGTGCGACGGCACGCCCTCCGAGAAGAGCCGCGCCGAGACGTCGTCCTGCACGCCGTCCTGCCCCTCGCTGTTCCCGGCGATGTCGATGCTCGTCATGGCGAGGACGCGCACGCCCTCCGCCGCGAGCCGCTTCGCGAGGTGCGCGGAGCCGGTGAGGCCCTGCTCCTCGCCCGCCACCGCGACGAGGTAGATCGCGATGGCCGGCTTCTCCCGGGCCATCACGCGCGCGAGCTCGAGCACCATCGCCGTGCCGCTCGCGTCGTCGTTCGCGCCGGGCGCGTCGGAGCGCGCGTCCATCACGTCCGAGGCGCGGCTGTCGTAGTGCCCCGTCACGACCAGCGCCTCCTTCGCCCGGCGCGGGTCCGTCCCCGGGAGCACCGCGCCGATGTTCACGATCTCGGTGGGGCTCGGGATGCGCTTCTCGGGCGCGGCCACGAAGCGGTCCTCGAACGGGACGAGGCGCCCGCCGGGGAGCTTCGCGAGGGCTGCGAACTCGGCCGCGAGCCAGCGCCGGGCGGCGCCGATGCCGCGCGTCGCGGAGGCGGTGTCCGAGAGCGTGTGGCGCGTCCCGAAGGCGACGAGCCGCGCCACCGTGGCCTGCAGGCGCGCCGGGTCGACGGCGGCGGCGAGCGCCTCGAGGCGCGGGTTTCGAGCCTCCGGCGCGGGCGACGCCGCCGCGAGCGCGGCGGAGACGAGGGCTGTGGCGAGGGCGGACATGGCGAGACGTTAAGCTCGACGCCGCCTGCGCGCGCTCTCCCGGTGGCCCCCTCGAGAGGCGACCGCTCGCACGCACGGTGACGCAGCGCGCCAGGCAGCACCCTCTTGGATGGCCGAGTTCCGAGGGCTGGCCGCTCAGCCGGAGCCTCGATTAGCGTCCGTGCGTACGCTTCCCCACACGCTCGCTCGGCATCCCCCTGGCCGAGCGGCTGGAGAACTCGACCATGCTCCCGAACCACGTCGCGAGGCTCGCCGTCGCGCTTGCGATCGCCACCTCGTCGCAGGCGCTCGCCGCGCCGAAGTTGCGGCCGTCCGCGGTGCAGGGCCGCATCACGACCACGTTCGTCCCGATCGGCGCGGCGGGCGATCGCGCCGTCACGGTGGTGCTCGAGCTCGCCGGGGATCCCGTCGCCGTCATCCAGGCCGGCCGCGCCGCGCCGCTCGCCGAGCGCGACCGGAACGCCATCGCGCGCGCGCTCGAGGTCCAGCAGGACGCGGTCGCCGACCACGTGCGGAGCCGCGGCGGCCGCGTCCTCGCGCAGTTCCAGCACGCGCTGAACGGCGTGAAGGTGCAGGTGAAGCTGCGCGACGTGGCGGCCCTCTCGTCGCTGCCGGGCGTCGTCGCCGTCCGCCCGGTGCGGGTCTTCCGCCCGAACATCGTCCAGAACCCCGACAACGCCGTGAGCGTGCCGTTCATCGGCGCGCCCGCGGCCTGGGAGGGCGTGAACGGCGTCCGCGGCGAGAAGGTGAAGGTCGCCATCATCGACACCGGCATCGACTACACGCACGCGAACTTCGGCGGGCCGGGCACTCCCGCCGACTACACCGCCGCGCACGCCGCCGAGACCGCGCCCGCGAACCCTGCGCTCTTCGGCCCGGGCGCGCCCAAGGTGAAGGGCGGCACGGATCTCGTGGGCGACGCCTACGACGCCGACGACCCGACGAGCGTGCCGGTCCCCGACCCGAACCCGCTCGACTGCAACGGCCACGGCAGCCACGTCGCCGGCACCGCGGCGGGCTTCGGCGTGACCGGCGACGGCCGCACCTACGCAGGGCCCTACACCGCCGCCGCCGTCGCGAACAACGCCTGGCGCATCGGCCCCGGCGTCGCGCCGAAGGCGGACCTCTACGCCGTACGCGTCTTCGGCTGCAACGGCAGCACGACCGTCGTCGTCGACGCGATCGACTGGGCGGTGAAGAACGGCATGGACGTCGTCAACATGTCGCTCGGGTCGCCGTTCGGCAGCTCCGACAGCGCCGACGCGCTCGCGGCCGAGAACGCGGCCCGGGCCGGGGTGCTCGTCGTCGCCTCGTCCGGCAACAGCGGCCAGGAGCTGTACCTCACCGGAAGCCCGGCGACTGGCAACGGCGTCATCTCGGTCGCCGCCGTCGACTCGACCGAGCGCTTCCCGGCGGCGACGCTGACGCTCTCACCGTCGGGCAGCATCCTCGCCCAGAACTCGAACGGCGCGCCGCTCCCGTCGGGCGCGCTCCCCATCGTCGTCCTCAGGAACCCGGACGGCACGGTGTCCCTCGGGTGCGACGAGGCGGAGTACGTCGACGCCGCGATCACCGGCAAGCTCGTGGTCGCGCTGCGCGGCGTGTGCGCGCGCGTCGATCGCGCCACCTTCGGCGACCGCCACGGCGCGGCGGCCGTCGCGATGATCAACACCTCCGACGCCTACCCGCCGTTCGAGGGCGACATCCCCGGCGTCACCCTCCCCTTCCTCGGGGTGAAGAGCTCCGACGGGGCGGCGCTGGCGGCGGCCGCGTCCACGACCCTCGCCCCGGCGACGCTCGCGAACCCCGCGTTCCGCGTCCTCGCCGACTTCACCTCGGGCGGTCCCCGGTCGAAGGACTCGATCCTGAAGCCCACGATCACCGCGCCGGGCGTGTCGATCCAGTCGACGGCGGTCGGGACGGGCAACCAGGGCGAGCGCCTCTCCGGGACGTCGATGGCCGCGCCGCACGTCACGGGCACCGCCGCCCTGGTGCGCCAGGCGCACGCGACCTGGGCGGTCGAGGACCAGCGCGCCGCGATCGTCTCCACCGCCGACGCGGCGAAGGTCCTCGACTACGAGGCGCGCCTCGCGGGCGCCGGGCTCGTGCAGCCGGCGACCGCCGTCGCGACGCAGGTGGTCGCCGTCGCGCAGGCGACCGGCGCCCTCAACCTGTCGTTCGGGTTCGCCGAGCTCGGGCGCGACTTCCATGGCGAGCAGGTCATCACCGTGCGCAACCACGGCCGGTCGGCCGCCGTGCTCCAGGCGACCTCCACGCCGACGACGACCGTCCCCCACGCCGTCGAGCTCTCCCCGTCGCGCGTCGTGGTGCCGCCCGGCCGCGAGGCGCTCGTGCGCGTGCGCCTCACCGTGCCCGCCGCGACGGCGGGGACCACCGACTTCTTCCGCGAGGTGGCCGGGCTCGTCTCGCTCGCGCCGCAGACGCCGAAC
>JBJMQK010000490.1:0-3270 GCA_045802735.1 Anaeromyxobacteraceae bacterium
GACGGCGACCCGCGCTCTGCGCTGCAGCTCGCGCTCCCGATACAGGAGCATGGCCGTCACCACCAGCGGCGGCAGCACGCTCGTGAGGACCAGGAGGAGCGAGACCTTGCGCCGCAGCGACCAGTCCCTGTACGCCAGCACCGACCCGGGACGGGGCCGCCCTGCGCTTCCCCCGCTCGCGTCCCGCCGCGTCACCACTCCACGGCCGCCTCGGCCCGCGCGATCTCACGCCACCGCTCGAGGTCCGCTGCCGAGCCGAGCGTCTCGAGGGGTATGACCTGGAACTGCTCGCGCGCCGCTGCCTCGCAAGCGAGCGCGTCAGCCGCCGCGACGACGCGTACGATCGCGCCCTTGTCGGCGTTCACGTACGGCTGCGAGTGGTGGTGCGCCACGGGCTCGATGATCGCGTGGGGGATGTCCCACAGCCCGAGGAGGTAAGCGCCGATCTCGGCGTGGTCGGCGCCCACGAGCTCCTTCTCGATGACGCAGGGGGACTCAGCCCGGCGGCGCGTCTCCTCGACCGCCCGCTCGTAGAGGGCGGGTGCGCGGCTCATCAGGACGAGCTTCCCCGCGTCGTGGAGCAGGCCCGCCGCGAACGCCACGTCCGCCGCGGCGGGGTTCGGCGCGAGCCTCCGCGCGATCCGTGCGGTGAGGAGCGCGTGCTGCTCGAGCTGGTCGAATGCGGCACCGCCCCGGCCGTCGAAGCCGCGGAAGACCTCGACGGTGAGCGCCAGGTGGCGCAGCGTGTTCAGCCCGAGGCGGGTGATCGCCGCGTCGATGCTCGAGACGCGCTGCGCGAGGCCGCAGTACGCCGAGTTGACGAGGCGCAGGACGCGCGAGGCGAGGCCCACGTCCTGGGTCACGAGCGCCGCCAGCTTCTTCACGTCCACGTCGGGGTCTCCGAGCGCGGCGGTGAGCGCCTGGTACAGCGCAGGAGCGGTCGGCAGCGTCCCGAGCCCGCCGACCACGGCGCGGAGCGTGTCGTTCGCGAGGAGCGCCTGGATGTCCAGCGCGCGCTCGATGGTGGCGGTCAACGCCTCGGGCTCGCACGGCTTCAGGAGATACTGGTGCGCGACGGAGCTCGCGCGCACCACCGCGCCGAGCTCGGCCTGGCCCGAGAGGACGATGCGCGCCGCGCGCGGGTGGCGCTCGCGTACCTCGGCGAGCAGGGCGAGCCCGTCCATCCCCGGCATCCTCATGTCGGTGACCACGACGTCGGCGGGCGCCGCTTCGAGCTCGCGCAGCGCGGCCTCGCCGCCGAGCGCGAACCGCATGTTCCAGCGCGTGCGGTTCCGCCGCAGGGCGTTGCGCAGGCCGGACAGGATGTCGGCCTCGTCGTCGACGAGCAGGATCTCGTTCACGCGACCTCCGCCTGGGCGGCGCTCGTCTCGAGGGGCAGCCGGACGAAGAAGGTCGTGCCCACCCCCGGCGCGCTCGTGAAGGTGAGCTGGCCATGGTGCTTCGCCACGACGTTGCGCGCGATGGCGAGACCCTGGCCCGTCCCGCGCCCCACCTTCTTCGTCGTGAAGAAGGGCTCGAAGATCTTGTCGCGGTTGTCCTCCGGGATCCCGCAGCCCGTGTCGGCGATGGCCACGACGAGGTGAGCGCCTTCGCGGCGCGTCGAGACCCGGATCTTGCCGCGCTCGCCGCGCCCCGCGACCGCGTCCTCGATCGCGTGCGCCGCGTTGATGATGATGTTGAGGAACACCTGGTTGAGCTCACCGGCGTGACAGGTGACCGGCGGCACGTCCGCGAGCTCGGTCTCCACGTCGGCGACGTACTTGTATTCGTTGCGAGCGACCTCGAGGGTGGCGAGGAGCGCGCGATTGACGTCCGTCGAGACCATCTCCTTCTGGTCGGGGTGCGCGAACTCCTTCATCGCGCGCACCAGGGTCGCGACGCGGCGGATGCCGTCGAGCGTCTTCGCGACGGTGCCGGGCGCCTCCGCGAGGAGGTACTCGAGGTCGACCTCGCGCTCCGCGCGATCGAGCTCCTCTCGCACGGGGGCCGAGCACTCCGCGCGCACCGCGTCGCGCGTGCGCGCGAGGACGGCCGCGACCGCCGTGAACGCCTCCCCCAGGAAATGGGTGTTGTCGCCGACGTACTGGATCGGCGTGTTGATCTCGTGCGCGATCCCCGAGGCGAGGCGCCCGACGGCCTCGAGCTTCTGCCCCTGCTGCAGCTCCTCCCGTGCTTGACGCAGCGCCGTGACGTCGAGGAGCACCACCACCGCGCCGGCCACGCGGCCGTCGGCGTGCCGCAGCGGCGTCTGGGACAGCACCACGCACCGGGTCGAGCCGTCGCGGCGGCGCACCATGAGCTCGTGCTGCACGGGGTCGCCGCGGAGCAGCGATGCAGCGTCGTCTCGCGCGAGGGAGCGGTGCTGCTCCGGGAGCGCATCGAGGAAGGACCGCCCGATCGCCTCCTCCACGTCGATCTCGAACAGCTCCGCGGCGCGTGCGTTGACGAACTCCGTCGTCCCCCGTGCGTCGACGACCCAGATCCCCTCGTTGAGGGTCTCGAGGATGCGCTGCAGCCGCTCCTGGCTCGCCCTGAGCGCTGCCTCGGCACGCTTGCGCAGCGAGACGTCGCGGTTCACCGACACGTATCCCGTGATCGTTCCGTCGGCCGCTCGCAGCGCGACGGCGGTGCTCTCGACCTCGATCCACTCACCGCTCCGCGTGCGGCGCCGCACGTCCCAGCGCACGCGTCCCTCGCGCCCGATACGCTCCAGGACCTCGTCGAACGGCGCATTCCCGGGAAATTCCGACGGGACGACCTCGAGGAACGGGCGGCCCACCACCTCGTCCCGGCGCCAGCCGAAGATGCGCTCCGCGGCGCGGTTCCACGCGTCGACCCGCCACTGCGCGTCGAGCCCGACGACGGCGTCGTTGAGGTTCTCGAGGAGCATCGACTCGTGAGCCGCCACGCGAGCCGCCGCGCGCGTGGATCCGGCGTCGGCCGGGAGGAGCTCGTCTGCGTTGAACGTGCACACGTCGTGGCTCCGTTCAGACCGTCGAGCGCGTCGAAAGGGGACCGGCGGATGGGACCGCGCGCTCCGTCTCGCGCACCCGGGCGGTCTCCGCCTCGAGCTTCGCCGCGAGCTCCGGGTTCGTCCGGATGAACGTGAGGAGCCGCCGGTTCTCGCGCTCCAGCACGAGCTTCTCCCACGCGAGGTGCAGTGCGACGAGCAGCTCCGTGCGGTCGCACGGCTTCCTGAGGAAGCGGTGCACCTCGCCCTCGTTGATGGTCCTGATGACCGTGTCGAGG
>JBJMQK010000623.1:0-3614 GCA_045802735.1 Anaeromyxobacteraceae bacterium
CGGCGCCGATCTGGGTGAAGGGCAAGCACTGGGGCGCGTTCGTGCTCGGCGTCTCCATGAGGCGGATGGAGGCGCGCAAGCTGTCGCTGATGCTGACCCTCGGCGGCATCTTCGCCCTCGTCGCCGTGGTGACGCTCTTCGCCATCTTCGTGCTGGTGCGGCGCGCGATGCTGCCCGTCGTCGCGCTCACCGAGGCCGCCGACCAGATCAGCCTGGGCGAGGGGCTCGAGACGCCCATCAAGAGCGACGCCCTCGACGAGATCGGCGCCCTCACCAAATCCATCGACCGGCTGCGCGCCAGCATGAAGGCCGCGATGCTGCGCCTCGGCGCCTGACCTGGAGAACGCCCTCATGACGACCCGTGCCAAGAAGTACCTCGCCGCGCTCCTCCTCGCGCTCCTCGCCGCGCTGCCCGCCGCCGGGCGCGCCCAGCCCCGCCCGCCGGTGGTGATCCCGGACGGCCTCCCCGCGCAGGACCGCGAGATGCTGACCCTCGCGGTCGAGGTCGCGAAGCGCAGCGGCGACATCCTCGAGAGGTGGATCGCGGCGAAGGACGTCTCGGAGGAGCGGCTCTTCAGCGCCCTCTACTACCCCGTGCCGAAGACCGATCCGCCGAAGTTCACGACCGACTGGGACAAGCTCTCCGACCGCGACATCCTCCCCGTCGAGGAGGGCGCCCTCACCCGCTCGGCGGCCATCGTGTTCGCAGTGCTCGTGGACCGGAACGGCTACCTGCCGACCCACAACCAGCGCTATGCCCAGCCGCTCAGCGGCAACCCGGCGGTCGACCTCGTGAACAACCGCACGAAGCGCATCTTCAACGACCGCGTCGGCCTGCTCGCCGCGAGGAGCGCGGCGCCCTTCCTGTTCCAGCGCTACCAGCGCGACACCGGCGAGAGCATGGTGGACCTCTCGGTGCCGGTGTACGTGAAGGGCCAGCACTGGGGCGCGGTGCGGCTCGGGTACCGGCAGGTCGAGGGGCGCTAGAAGATCCCGCGCCTTGACGCCGGGCGGCCGGGGTGGTTAACACCGCCCGCCGCCCGGCGCGCAGCCCCGCCGCGTCGCGCAGCCCTCCGGCCGACAAGGAACCATGAGCACACAGCACGAGGTCGGCCGGCGGCGCACCTTCGCCATCATCTCGCACCCCGACGCAGGCAAGACGACGCTCACCGAGAAGCTCCTCCTCTACGGCGGCGTGATCCAGCTCGCCGGCGCCGTGAAGGCGAAGCGCGGCCGCGCCAGCGCCGTCTCCGACTGGATGGAGATGGAGCGCGAGCGCGGCATCTCCATCACGACGAGCGTGCTGCAGTTCCCCTACCACGGGCTGCAGATGAACCTGCTCGACACGCCCGGCCACGCCGACTTCAGCGAGGACACCTACCGCACGCTCCACGCCGTGGACGGGGCGGTGATGCTGCTCGACTCCGCGAAGGGCGTCGAGTCGCAGACGCGCAAGCTCTTCCGGGTGTGCAAGCACCGCTCGATCCCGATCTTCACCTTCGTGAACAAGCTCGACCGCCCCGGGCGCGATCCCTTCGACCTCATCGGCGAGGTGGAGAGCGTCCTCGGCATCGGCGTCTATCCCATCACCTGGCCCATCTTCCGCGGCGGCATCTTCCGTGGCGTGTACCACCGGCTCGCACGCCGCGTGTACCTGTTCGAGGCGCAGGACGCCGGCTCGGGGATGGCGATCGGCGCCGAGCGGCCGCCGGTCGAGGTCACCGGGCTCGACGACCCGACGCTGCGCGAGGCGCTCGACGAGGACGGCTACGCGCGCCTGCGCCACGACGCGGAGCTGCTCGACGCGGCGGGCGACGGCTTCGACCGGGAGCGCTTCGAGGCGGGCGAGCTCTCGCCCATGTTCTTCGGCAGCGCCACGAACAACTTCGGCCTCGAGGCGTTCCTCGACACCTTCTGCGAGCTGATGCCGCCGCCGCGACCGCGCCCGTCGGACAAGGGGCCCGTCTCGCCGACGAGCGAGGAGTTCAGCGGGTTCGTGTTCAAGATCCAGGCGAACATGGACAAGGCGCACCGCGACCGCGTCGCGTTCGTGCGCATCTGCTCGGGCCGGATGAACCGCGGCATGAAGGTGCGCAACGTGCGGACCGGCCGCGACGTGCGGCTCGCGAACCCCACGCAGTTCATGGCGCGCGAGCGCAACGTGGTCGAGGAGGGCTTCGCCGGCGACGTCGTCGGCGTGCACGATCCCGGCGCGTTCGAGATCGGCGACACGCTCACCGGCGGCTCGGACTTCTCGTTCGAGCCCATCCCGAGCTTCGCCCCCGAGCGCTTCGCGCGGCTCGTCATGCTCGACCCGCTGCGGCGGAAGCAGTTCGCGCGCGGGCTCGAGCAGCTCGCGCAGGAGGGCACCGTCCAGCTCTACCACCCGCCCGAAGGCCGCGCCGGCGACCTCGTCCTCGGCGCGCTGGGGCAGCTCCAGTTCGAGGTGGTGAAGTACCGGCTCGAGGCGGAGTACGGCGTGGACGTGCGGCTCGAGTCGGCGCCGTTCCAGCTCGCCCGCTGGGTGTCGCGCACGGACGGCAAGCCGTTCGAGATCGACTCGCTCGACGGCGCCGTCGAGGGCATGGTGGTCCTCGACCTCCGCGATCGGCCGGTGGTGCTGTTCGACCGCGACTGGGCGCTGCGCACCGCCGAGAAGCTGCACCCCGAGCTCTCCTTCGCCGAGACCGCGACCGGCGTCGTCGTTCGCGCTGCGTGACGACGGCGCTTGACCCCCGCCGAGGCGTCGTCTAGTCCTGTTCGGAGGCCCCCCTCTCGCATGGTCGACGCCCTCGCTCCCCTGCTCGCCGACGGCATCGTCGACGAGGTCCTCGCCCGGCTGAAGAGCGGCAAGGAGGCCGACATCTACCTCGTGCGCCACGGCGGCGAGACGGTCGCGGCCAAGGTGTACAAGGAGCGCCACGCCCGCAGCTTCCGCAACAACGCGGCGTACAAGGAGGGGCGCCAGGTCCGCGACACGCGCACGCAGCGCGCGATGAACAAGGGGAGCCGCTTCGGGCACGCCGCCGCCGAGGAGGCGTGGAAGGCGAAGGAGGCGGAGGCGCTGCACACGCTGCACGCGGCCGGCGTCCGCGTGCCGCGCCCGGTGCTGTTCTACGAGGGCGTCCTGCTGATGGAGGCGCTCGTCGACGCCGAGGGCCACCCCGCGCCGCGCCTCATCGACGCCGAGGTGCCGCCCGAGCACGCGGCCGAGCTGTACGCCGATCTCCGCCAGCAGGCGGTGAAGATGCTCGCCTGCGACATCATCCACGGCGACCTCTCGCCCTACAACGTCCTCGCGGCGAAGGACGGCCTCACCGTCATCGACTTCCCGCAGGTGGTGGGCGCGGCGCACAACAGCCAGGCGCGCGGCTTCTTCGAGCGCGACCTGCGCGCCATCCACCAGTACTTCGCGGCGATCGACCCGTCGCTCCGCGCCCGCGGTGCGGCGGACGCGCACGAGATCTGGCGCGCCTACGAGCGGCGCGAGCTCTCTCCCGACTTCGTCCCGAGCGGCCGCGCCGTCGAGCCGCGCGGGCCGGCGCCGGCGCGCGCCCCGCGCCCCGAGGCCGCAGGCGAGCACCACCGGCAGCCCGGCGGCGGGCACGCCCCAC
>JBJMQK010000633.1:0-2694 GCA_045802735.1 Anaeromyxobacteraceae bacterium
GGACGCCGTGGCAGCGGCCGCAGGCCGCCTCACCGACGCCGACGCTCGTCCACGTCGGCGCGGTGTTCGTGCCGTCCGCGAGCGTCGCGCCGTGGCAGTACACGGTGCCGCAGGTCGGGGTCTGCGGGTTCCACGAGGGATTCAGGCCGCCCCCCTTCGCGACGCCGCCGAACGGCACGTCGGTCGAGCCGTCGCGGTGGAGCGGCGAGGTGAAGCTCGGCACCGCCTGGTGACACGCGGTGCAATCCGCCGACTGGCGCGCCGTCGTCGGCGACATCTGGGTGTTGAGGTGGGCCGTGTGCGCGCCGACGCCGCGGCGCGAGGCGGCCGTCTCACCGTGCGTGTCCGTCGGCGGCGCGCCGGTGGCGTTGGCGGTGCCGCCGTGGCAGCTCGTGCACGTGACCGCGGGCATCGTCGCCGCGCCGGAGAGGCGGACGTCGATGGGGCCGGCGGACGTCGCGACGGTGAGGCAGCCCGAGTGCGTCCCGGCGGCGGTCGGCGTGTAGGAGACGGTCACGGTGCGCGCCTCGGCCGGCGCGATCGTGCCGGGGAGCGGCGAGGTGAACGTGAACATCCCCGCGGTCGTGCCGTCGCAGGGCGCGATCCCGGTGACGTCCAGGTTCGCGGTGCCGACGCTCTGCACGTCGAAGGTCCTCGTCGCGTACGTGCCCGCGAGCACGCCCGTGCCGAACGAGAGCGTGCTCGCCGAGAGCGCGACACCCGGCACGCCGGGGGAGGCGGGATCGGCGGCGCCGGTGACGCCGAGCTGGAGGGCCGGGTTCGCCGGGTCGTTCGTGGCGAGCCGCAGGCACGACGTCGAGCTCGCGGCGGCCGTGGGCTGGTAGGTGACGGGGAGCGTCGCCTCGCCCCCGGGCGCGATGGAGAGCGGCGTCGCGAGCGACCACGAGAACGGGGCCGCGGCGGCGTCGTCGCAGCGGGTGACGCCCGTCACCTTGAGGACCGCGGTGCCCGTGTTCTGGATGCGGGCCGAGAGCGGCGCCGTCGCGCCGACCTTCACGCGCGGGAAGGCGAGCGACGTGGGCGCGAGCGCTGCGGCGGGCGCGCCGCCCGCGGCGACGGTGACGGTGAGCGGGACGAGCTCGCGGCCGTGGTTCACGCCGGGGCCGCTCCGGAAATTCTGACCGAACGCCGCGACGGCCCCCGTGGTGCGGTCGTCGAGGTCGTACGTGTTCCCGTACCAGGCCGCGTACCAGGTGTATCGCCCCGGCGCCGACGGGGCGGGAGCGCGCAGGGTGATGCCGCCGGGCGTACACGAGTCGGCCCCGTTGCCGAGGCCGCCGGCGCCGCTCGACTCCGCGAGCGTCGCCATCTGCCCATCGAGGAGGAGCATCCGCACCCAGCCGCAGCGGTAGCCCGCCGTGACGGTGACGACCACCTCCTCGCCCGCGGTGAAGGAGGCCTTGTTCGCGGTCGCGACGACGTTCATGTCCTGCTTGTTCGCGAGGCCGTGCGCGCCGTGCGCGTGGCAGCCCGAGCAGGTGCGGGTCGGCCCGTGGCACTGGGCGCAGTTCTGGTCGTAGAAGAAGTCGTAGGCGGCGGACGGCTCCGGCCAACCGAGGACGACGGCGGCGGCGAACGCGAGCGCGGCGGCGAAGCTGGTCTTCATGGAACGTTTCCCCCGGAACGAGCCCGCTCCGGTGGGTCACCGGAGCATCGATTGCACCGGTCGGCGGAGACGCGTCGCGGAAGACCTGCCTCCACGACGGGCTGCGCTCGGGTGCCGCGTCCCGCATAGCAACGTCAGCGCCACCAGTGAACTGGACGTTTTCCTGGACAATTCCGCGTGGAAGCGTCGGGTGACCGTGGGTCATCACCCAGGGTGCGTGGCCTCGCCCATGACGCGACAGGACCGCACACCGCCTTTCCGGCGCGGGGCTCGCCGGACCCGTCGGAGAGTTCGTATGCGGAAGTGATTGGCGGAACGGGAGCGGCGAAATAGGCGCTCGGCGTGGCCCGTAGCCGGTGCAGGCCTCGAGCGTGGGAAGGGGGCAGCCATGAAGACGAGCCTTCGAACGATCGCCGCGCTGGCGGCAGGTCTCGCCGTGGACGTGGCGTGGCCCGCCGCGGCGCAATCTCCGCTCATCCCGCGCGAGCTCCTGTTCGGAAACCCGCCGAGGACCTCACCGACGCTGTCGCCCGACGGGGCGCGCCTCGCGTACCTCGCGCCGGACGAGAAGGGCGTCCAGAACGTCTGGGTCGAGACGACGGGCCAGAACGACGCGGCGCCGATCACCCGCGAGTCGCACCGGACGGTCTACCTGTACCGCTGGGCCGAGGACGGCGGGCACCTGCTGTACGAGCAGGACAGCGACGGCGACGAGAACTGGCACGTCTACTCGGTGGACCTCGCGACGAAGGAGGTCCGCGACCTCACCCCGTTCGCGGGCGTCCGCGCGCAGAACCTCCTCACGAGCCCGGAGCACCCCGACGAGATCCTCGTGGGCCTGAACCGCCGGGATCGCCGCGTCCACGATGTCTACCGCGTCCGCCTCTCCACCGGCGCCGTGGTGCTCGACACCGCGAACCCGGGCGACGTGCTCTCGTTCTCGGTGGACCACGCCTTCCGGGTCCGCGCGGCCACGGCGTTCGACCCGACGAGCGGCGCGACGATCCTGCGCGTCCGCGACGCTCCCGAGGCGCCCTGGCGCGACCTCGTCACCTGGCGCTTCGAGG